>DASZTR010000090.1:0-8622 GCA_035547955.1 Nitrososphaera sp.
TTACCTGCGTTCACCCTTTCAATCAGTCCAGATGGCCTGATGGCTGTCCCGACGATGTGGACGCGGTTACCGTTTATCGCCTGTACTCTGCCGATCACTATCCTGCTGTACTGGCCGTCCTTTTGTGCGATAAAGACAAACTCGCCCGGTTTTATTCCGCCCCTTCCAAACATGTGTGTTTGCAGAGAGAAAGCTGCTTTGTAAATTATATATTACTTGCTGTTGCTTTCTGTACGCGCGCCTTTTCTCTAAAAAGATCCTTTTTTCCCAAGGAGCGATAGTCCTTTTATCTCCCTCTGGTGCGTGCAAATGAACCAGAGGACAAGCGGCAACGCTATCCCAAACGTCATATACTCTGCATAAGCTATCATGGCACAGTTTTCCTCTCGTTGTCTGTCATTGCCTCTCTGAATAAATATATAATTATTGTGTCGTCCAAAGGCAATAGTACAATAATTATATATTTACCTCAACTATGGTACTCTAATCTTAAATATCAGTTTCTTCTATGTAAGAATGATATTGCATGTCTGAGCCAGCAGTACTCAACTGGGAAAGGGTCATGCACAAGAATGTGCGTTCGAAGGATATGGTGGACGTGGGGACGATAATCGCCGACGACGCAGACACCGTGACCGTCTACAAAGGATCCGGCAGGGAATACAAGGTGCCCAAATCGCTTGTAGAGGGGTTCAATGGCGCCGAAGTGTCCTTGGGTCTAACGTACAAAGAACTCATGAATTACAAAATCCATTGACCTCTCCCCTTTTTTTGGAAAGCTTAAAGTTAGCCTTGACGGAGCGAGTTTTTTCAGAAAACCAAAGTTGCGCCTCGAAGTAATGATATTTTAGCATTGTAATCGGTGCAGAATTACATTTATTAACACAAACGCCAAAGGTTAGGGGGGTAGTAGAGAGAGTTTGCACAAGTTTGACGAGCTCGACATGAGGATTTTGTCCGAACTCACGAGGGACGCAAGCATTTCGGTGCCACGACTTTCAAAAAAATTGAATATAAACGCATCAGTGCTGTACAGCAGGATAAAGCGCCTGTCCAAGCGCAGCCTAGTCAAGAAATTCACAGTCGTCGTAAATGAAAACATGCTTGGGATAAACGTCAAGGCGACAGTCGGCATTAACCGCGACCCCAAGCTGAAAGAGCCCATCCACAGCGAGCTTTTGAGGATACCGGAGGTGCGATCCGTGTCAGAGGTGACTGGCAGGTTCGACATGATAGTGACCGTCAGCGCGCACACCCTTGAAGAGCTACACAACGTGGTCATCGAGCGCATCGGCAAGATAGAGGGTATACAGAACACCGAGACTTTTGTCGAAATGCAACGCACGGAAAAGGAGCCAGCCTACACGACACAAGCCGGCGGCGGGATATCCCGCTAGATCATATCCGCAAGCTCTTTTGTCTTTTGCAGTACCCGCCTGCCCTTGTTTGTGGCTGTATAGTGGACAAAGGAACGCATGTTGATCTTTAAGCTCGTAGTAGTTATCAGGCCGGCATGCTCGAGCTCTTTGAGCCGCTGCGACCTAGTCCTCTCATTGGGGCTATAGTTTTCAAGATCTGTAAACCTCAGTGGATTTTTGCTTACTGCTTCGAGAATCTCTAGCGCATACGTCTGGGCGAGCATGTGCACCATCTTCCACTTGGCCAAATGCGCTGTCATCTGTATGTGTGTATGTCTAGATGCACAGTATATGTATTAAAATGAACCCTCGATAGACGTCTATGGGGAACCTTAAAGTAATAAAGTTCCTGCCTGGAAATGCGAGCATATTGAAGAAACATGTCACAACGGCTTGAAAAAGCCGCAGCAGCAGGGGAAAACGGCTAATACATTTTGGATTTGCAGACGTGCGTCATAAAGCCGACCCAATATTTCGCAGCTCTGGGGCCAAACCGATGTTTTATATAGCGCATAAAGCCAAGTTTGCAAGATGTCCTTAGTCGAACGCAAGATAGGGGAGATGATCCAAACCCTCCGGCTGGCAAAAAAGACCAGCAAGGACGACTATACACAGCACCTGCGCCTAGTCGGTCTTGGCCTTGGGGCGGTGGGAGGCATTGCTTTTATAATAAAACTGGTCTCGGAGTTTGTAACCATAAGCCTTGGCGGACACGGCTAGCAATACAACACGTAAACACCATTAAAATACCGTTTGGTACAAGTAAAGGCATATGGAAACTAGCAGCAGTAACAATGTCATGCACGTCAACACAAAGACATGGGATTCTGAGGTAGTCAAATCCGATCTGCCCGTTTTCGTCGACTTTTGGGCAGAATGGTGCGGGCCGTGCAGGATGGTCGGCCCTGCCGTGGAGCAGATAGCCAAGGTGATGTCAGGCAAGGTCAAGGTAGCCAAACTAAACGTAGACGAGAACCAAGAAATCGCGATGAAGTACGGCGTCCAGTCCATCCCATCGCTTATAATCTTCAAGGGTGGCAAGGAAATCGGCCGGACAATCGGCGCCATGCCAAAAGAGTCGTACATAAGGTTCATTGAAAACACGCTTGCAAAAGCATAAGCAAGTGCCGCTTCTTTTTTCTCCTCCCCATTCTATTCATTTTTCGTTGTTTCCAACGAAAGCATTAATACCGCATGGCCGGCGATATAAAACACACATACACTCGACAAGAGCGCATAAAAAGCAAAATAGAGAGTTGTACACACTTGGGCAAAAAAGAACTCGCTGCAATATTTTCGCAAGACCCTGACCGGTATTATAAGGTCGAGTTGTTTGACAAGCACGGGTTCCAGCGCAGGCAGTGTAGCCTCTGCGGCAAACACTTTTGGACCCTCGCCGACAGGCAATCGTGTCCTGACCATGAAGATTACAGCTTTATCGGCAGGCCGCCGACTGGCAAGCGCCTCGACTATGTGAACGCATGGAAAGAGACCGAGAAGTTCTTTTCAAAAAACGAACACACTATAGTCAGACGCTATCCTGTGGTGTGCAGATGGCGCGACGACCTCTATTTCACGATAGCATCCATTGTTGATTTTCAGCGAGCCATGAACAACCAGGTGGTTTTTGAGCTGCCAGCGAACCCGCTCGTGGTGCCCCAGATGTGCCTGCGCTTTAACGACATTGAAAACGTCGGTCTCTCCGGCAGGCACTACACAGGCTTTTGCATGATAGGTCAGACCTGCAACGCCGATGCGCCAGGCGGCTACTGGAAGGACCGCTGCATCGACCTTGACTATGGCATGCTCACGCAGGGCCTTGGGATACGCCCGGAAGAAATAACGTTTGTCGAAGACGTGTGGA
The DNA here is from genome assembly GCA_035547955.1 of Nitrososphaera sp. Taxonomy (GTDB): domain Archaea; phylum Thermoproteota; class Nitrososphaeria; order Nitrososphaerales; family Nitrososphaeraceae; genus Nitrososphaera. The sequence goes on from DASZTR010000090.1 coordinate 3,283, forward strand.
TGGGGGCGGGCGCGTTTGGCTACTCGCTTGAATATTTCGTCCGGGGGCTGGAGCTTGGCAACGCAGTCTTTACCGAGTTTGAGGGCGACGAGAACAGCTACCGCGTCATGCCGAACAAGATAATTGACATGGGCGCCGGCCTTGAGCGCTTTTCATGGGTGACTATGGGGACTCCAACAAGCTACGACTGCTGCTTTGGGCCCGTGGTGGAAAGGATGCTGGACATAACCGGCACCGACCGCGACTCGGAATTACTCTCAAAATACTTTGGCGCAGTCGCGTCAAAACTAGAGACTACGGAAGGAAATGTCAAGGAGCTAAAGGCCATCCTTGCCCGCGATATGGGACTCTCTTATGACCAGCTCGCTAGGATGGTCGCGCCGCACGAGGCCGTCTACACTGTGGCCGACCACGTGCGCACACTTCTCTTTGCTATATCCGACGGCGCGCTGCCTTCAAATGTCGGGGGCGGCTATAACCTGCGCGTCATTTTGAGGAGGGCGCTGTCTATACTGGAGCGCCTCAACTGGCACGGTAGTATAAGACTAGCCGACGTCGCTGACATGCAGATCGATTATCTGAAGCAGATGTACTCCGAGCTTGAGGAGCACCGGCAGGATGTGCGCACGATCCTCGACCTAGAATCAAGCCGCTATGCCGGCTCGCGCGGGCGTATGAACGGTATAGTCGAATCGCTAAAGGCAAAGAAGCAGAAGGTTGGGGAGGCCGCCGGTGAGCTCGCAGTCTCTGACCTCATCAGGCTGTACGAGTCCGATGGGATACCACCCGATTATCTTGCAGAGCAAGGGGTGATTGCAAGCGTGCCGTCTACTTTCTATACGAAACTGGCAGAATTGCACACAAACGTCACGGGAGGTGGGGAAGCGGAAAAAGCAAAGCCAGTGCGCGGCCTTGATGGGCTGCCTGCCACGGAGCTCCTCTACTACCAGGACGAATCGATACGCGAGTTTGACGCCAAAGTGCTCCGGATAATCGACAGCGGAAAGTACGTCGTGCTTGACAGGACCGCGTTCTATCCGCGCGGAGGAGGGCAGGAGCCGGACACCGGCAATATCTCTGGCGCCAAGGTAGTCGAGGTGACGAAGCACGCCAATGGCATCGTTGTCCACAGGATAGAAGGAGACGGCGGCAGGTTGCTGCACGAAGGGCAGGCCGTAAAAGGCGCGGTAGACGGCAAAAGACGCGACATGGTTACAAAACACCATACAGCCACACACGTCATCAATTCGTCTGCAAGGAACAGCCTCGGCTCGTGGGTGTGGCAGAATTCTGCTTTCAAAGAGGCGGACTATGGCAGGCTGGACATCACTCACCATTCGGGGCTGTCAAAGGAAGAAGTGCAAAAGATAGAGCACGTCGCAAACGTCGCCGTGCGCAAGAACCTGCCGGTGGACATCAAATTCTTCGACAGGGGCGATGCCGAGCAGAAATACAGCTTTAGAATCTACCAGGGAGGGGTGGTGCCCTCAAGCGAAGTGCGCATTGTCAACATCGATAACTGGGATATCGAAGCGTGCGGCGGAACGCACGTGCGGCGCACCGGCGAAATAGGGCTAATAAAGATAGTCAAGTCGGAGAGGATCCAAGACGGCGTCGTGCGACTAGAGTTCGTCGCCGGTGAGGCGGCCATCAACTACATGCAGAACCAGGAAAGCCAGCTATCGACTATATCACAGGCGCTCGGTTCAAGCAGAGAAAAGGTGCTTGAATCGTTTACAAAGGCGATGGAGGATGCAGAAGCGGCAAAGAAAAAGCTGCGCGTCATACTGCGAACCGTCGCAGATACTATGGCAAAGAGCGCTTCGGAGAATGCAAAAAGCCTTGGTGGGGTAAAGCTGTACAGCACCTACGATGAGGAGCTGGACGAGGAGGACTATTACATCGCAGTGGGCGAAAAGGCGATAGGGATCGACCCATCCCTCGTGTATATTGCACTGGTTGCAAAGGGTGCCGGGATAAGGGTAATCGTATTTGCAGGAGAAAGGGCAAGGCAAGAGAGACACGTAAAGGCGGGTGCTATAGCCAAGGTGGTGTCGGCCAAGCTCGGGGGCTCTGGCGGCGGGGGCGACCGGTTTGGACAGGGCGGCGGCCGAATGAAGGAAAAGGTCAGAGAAGCCCTCCTTTTGGCAGAAGGTGAGATAGTAGCGGCAACATCATCCTCAACGGAGACGAAAAAGGCGTAAAAAATGAGATAACGGTGATTTAATGAGCAACAGCATTAACATTGATTGGCAGGAAATAGAGAAAAAGTGGGTCGAGAGGTGGGACGAGCAGAAACTTTTCCAGGCAGATCCTGACCCATCCCGGAAAAAATATTTCGTCACGGTCGCCTACCCATACCCAAACTCGCCGCAGCACATCGGGCACGGCCGCACGTACACGCTTGCCGATGCCCATGCCAGGTACATGCGCATGAGAGGCTACAATGTGCTTTTCCCTATGGGCTTCCACTATACCGGGACTCCTATCCTTGGCATGTCGCGCAGGGTGGCGGCCGGCGACAAGGATCTCCTCGACACCTTTCACAATGTCTACAAGCTTAACGACGAAGTCATAGCCACGTTTGTCGAGCCCGTGAAAATAGCGAGCTACTTCCACAACGAAATCAAGCAGGGGATGAAGGAGATGGGCTACTCGATGGACTGGCGCCGCGAGTTCACCACGATTGACAGGATATATTCAAAGTTCATTTCATGGCAGTTCCGGACGCTCCAGAAGAAAGGCCTGATAGTGCAGGGGTCGCATCCTGTGGGCTGGTGCCCCCGCGACCAGAACCCTGTGAGCCAGCACGACACTATGGGAGACGTTGAGCCTGATTTTACGGAATACGTTCTGGTAAAGTTCGAGCACGATGGGATCGTGGTTCCTGCGGCGACTCTTAGACCTGAAACATTGTTCGGCGTCACCAACATGTGGGTCAACCCAGATGTCGAGTACGTGGAGGCAAGGGTGGATGGCGACAACGAACGCTGGATAGTGAGCAAAGAGGCTGCGCGCAAGCTTGAATTTCTCAATCACTCGATAGAGGTCATCAAGACCGTCAAGGGGAGTGTGATGGTCGGATGGCAGCTGACAAACCCGCTCAACGGCTCCAAGGTGCCTATGTACCCTGCTTCTTTCGTAGAGTCTGACAGTGGGACGGGAATAGTAATGTCAGTACCGGCGCACGCGCCTTATGACTACCATGCCCTTTTGTACCTGAAAAACGACGTGTCGCTACAAAAGAAATACGGCATTGCAACGGTGGTCGAACCGGTAAAGATAATCGAGTCGGAGGGTTATTCCTCTTCAGAGATTCCCGCAGCCGAGGCCATATCGCGAGTCTCTGCAGGTAACAGCAACAACAATGACAGCGACAGCAGGCTGGAAAAAGCCACGGGCGATCTCTACTCGCACGAGTTCTATAAGGGCAAAATGATGCAGAATACCGGCAAGTATGCCGGCAAGAGCGTGGCGGTCGCAAAAGAAGAGATAAAGGCCGAGATCGCTTCAGAAGGCCTGACAGCGGTGATGTACGAGCTGACGAACAAGCCCGTAAGGTGCAGGTGTGGGACCGAATGCGTAGTCAAGCTACTAAACGATCAGTGGTTCCTCAACTACGGCGACCTGGGATGGAAGGCACTCGCGCACGAGTGCATCCAGAAAATGGACATCGTTCCTCCAGACATACGACCAGAGTTCGATTACGTGGTCGACTGGTTGCGGGAAAGGGCGTGCGCAAGAAAGTCGGGCCTTGGCACAAAACTTCCCTGGGATCCTGAATGGATAATCGAGAGCCTGTCTGATTCTGTAATCTATATGGCTTATTACATTATCGCCAAATACGTCAACGACAAGATGATCCCGGACACGGAAACGATCTCTGATTCTTTCTTTGACTATGTGCTCTTTGGGAAGGGCGACGAAAAAGTAGTAGCAAGGGAATCCGGCGTGCCTGCCATAGGAAAAATACGCGCAGAATTCCAGTACTTTTATCCAGTCGACTCGCGCCACTCAGGGCGCGACCTCGTACCGAACCATCTGTCATTTTTCATATTCAACCATGTCGCAATCTTTGGCAGGGAAAACTGGCCGCGGCAAATAGTAGTTAACGGCTCAGTGCTCATGGAAGGGAAAAAGATGAGCAAGTCATTTGGCAACATAATCCCGCTCCGCGCCGCAATACGCGAGCACGGGGCAGACACCATCCGCCTTGCTATGCTGCTCTCTGCAGAGATATTGCAGGACGCAGACTTCTCCTTCGACACAGCAAGGGGGATAAAGTCAAAGCTTGCAGGCATCTTTGAGATGGCCGCAAAGGTAAAAGACGCCCTGCATGGCGTGCCGCCGGAGCAGGTAGAGGACAGGTGGCTTGCCAGCAGGATCGTGCGCGCTGCAATGCAAACTGCCGAGTCTATGGACCGGCTGCGCGTAAGGGAGGCGATACACCACATACTCTACTCGCTTGAGCAGGATCTGCAGTGGTACGAAAGGCGGGTGCACGCAAAGGGTCGCGAAGGCTCACCGGCGGTCCTGTCGACGCTAAAAGAGTACGTTAAGGCACAGGTCCAGATGCTTGCGCCTTTTGCACCGTTTACTGCAGAAGAGGTATGGGATCGCCTTGGCGGCAATATGGCGACGACTATGATGATAACAAACGCTGGCTGGCCGTCAACCGACGAGGGCAAGATCGACGCGCTGGCAGAAGAGTCAGAATTTCTTGTACAGGGCCTTGTCGCCGACATTGCTAACATTGTCAAGGTGACAAAAATCGCCCCCCAGAAAATAGTCGTCTACGCGAGCGCCGGCTGGAAAAATCATGCATACAAGACCGTGCTTGGAAACGTCGCTGCAGGCAGGACGAACTTTGGCGACATGATGAAGGAGCTGATCGCAAGACCTGAAACCTCAAAGATAAAGTCCGACCCGAACCTCTTAAAAAAGATGCAAGACGACATACTCTCTACGCCACTTGAGGCCCGGAGCAGGCGCTCGGCACTAGCAGGCTCCCTCGACGAGGTTTCGGCAGTAAGGGATGCGGTAGGGCTGATCGCCAAAGAATTCAATGACGCAGAGGTGCTCGTCTACTCTGAAGACGACGCTTCAAAATACGATCCAAAGGGCAAGTCCAAGTTCGCAAGGCCGTTCAAGCCTGCTGTGTACATTGAATAAACTTAATTGAAAAAAAATAATAAAAAAATAAAGAGCGGCTGGTCGGTTTATTATTGTTGGCTCGACTGTCGGTTCAATTGTTGTCGTCGTCGTTGTCTTTATTGTTGTTGTAAATGGCCGCGAATTTTTGTGCAAATTGCTCAAAGGATATCGGAGTCGTGTTTTCGC
>DASZTR010000091.1:0-3657 GCA_035547955.1 Nitrososphaera sp.
TCAACATCATTAATGATGCCGGTGGCAGGCAGTAGAATAACAATAATAATAAGGTTTTATAGGGGCTCTTGCGACTTTTTCGATACACATATGGCCAAGGTTTACGATGTTCCGGCTGACGAGCTAATCGCCAAGCTGGCCGAACAGCTGAAGAAGGACAAAAAGATCGAGCCTCCAGCGTGGTCGGCATTTGTCAAGACAGGCTCTCACGCCGAAAAGATCCCGCAAAACAGGGACTGGTGGTACACCAGATGCGCTTCTCTTTTGAGAAAGATTTACCTTCACGGTCCAATAGGCGTTTCCGACCTCAAGGTGGCATACGGCGGCCGCAAGCAGATAGGCTACAACCTGTCGCACCACAAGGACGCAGGCGGCGCCATAATCAGGCATGCGATGCAACAGCTAGAGTCTGCAGGGTACGTCACGAAGATGCCCGCAAAGGGCAGGGTGGTAACCAGCGAGGGCATGAAAAAGCTTGATAGACTGGCTACAGAGGTCCACAAGGAGCTGGTCAAGGTCACCCCGGCGCTCCAGCGCTACGCCTAGTTAGTGAAAATGTCTGCCCCTCCACCATCATCACCGCCATCACAGCAGCCAAACGACGATGAGATCAGGAGGCGGGAAGCCGAAGCCGCCGCGATGCGCCAGCGCGTGCTCGCAGTAGTTTTAGACCCGCAGGCGCGCCAGCGCCTCGCCAACATTAGGATGGTCAAGCCCGAGCTTGCAACCGCCGTTGAAAACTATCTGATAAACGCCGCGTCGACTGGCAGGCTCAACCGCGCGCTTTCAGACGATGAATTGAAACAGATCCTGGCAAGTCTGCAGCAGCCAAAGAAGGAATTCAGGTTCAACCGGCGCTAAAGCAATTCGTATTGTGCTTTTTTCTGCCGGCCGTTATTTAGTTAACTATTTAAGTTCTAAAACAGGTTCTGCCTTTCATATATGAAGGCAGCAGTATTTAGAGAGTACAACAAGGATCCGACAAAGGTCGTCAAGATTGAGGATATCGATGTTCCCAAGATAAAGCCAAATGAAGTTCTAATAAAGGTCGAGTCGGCGTCGTATAATTACAATGACCTGTGGGCGATATGGGGTGAGCCGGTAAAGACTCCACTCCCGCACATCTCTGGAAGCGATGTAGCCGGTACCGTAGTCGAAGTCGGCTCTGACGTGCTAAAGCTCAAGGTAGGCGACAGGGTCGCGTCGCACTCGAACATGTCGTGCAGGGTGTGTGATGCCTGCACCTCCGGCAGAGAATATGACTGCAACGATCGGCAAATATGGGGCTTCCAGACGGGCCCGCTCTGGGGAGGCTTTGCGCAGTACACGCGCCTCCCGGAGGTAAACGTGGTAAAATTAGCAGATAGCATCTCGTTTGACACTGCGGCAGCAGTCTCGATGGTCGGCATGACAGCCTGGCACATGCTGGTCGGCAGGGCCAAGATAAAGCCGGGACAGTTGGTGCTTATCATGGGAGGAGGCTCTGGCGTCGGCATGATCGGCATACAGATTGCAAAACTGTACAACTGCACCGTCATCACTACCGCCGGCAGGCAGGACAAGAGGGACAAGTGCCTGGAGCTTGGCGCTGATTATGCCATAAACCACAGGGAAGCAGACTGGTACAAGAAGGTGCGCGCGATCACCAAGGAACTGGGCCAGCCCGGCGTCGACGTGGTGTTTGAGCACATAGGCAAGTCGGTCTTCCCGCAGGAAGTGAGCCTGCTAAAGATGGGCGGAACTCTGGTTGCGACGGGTGCGACCACAGGCTATGACTCGACAATCGACCTCCGCTACCTGTTCTTCAAGGGGACCAACCTCCTTGGCTCTACGCAAGGCACCAAGGCCGAGCTTGAAGACGTGATGTACTGGGTCTCAAAGGGCAAGATAAAGCCGGTCATCGAGACCGTTCTCCCGTTCTCTGACATGGTCAAGGGCCACGTCATGATGGCAGAGGCGCAGCAGTTCGGCAAGATATTGACCACGCCGCAAAAGCTCTGAGGGCCAACGAAAAAGGAAAACCTTTTTCTCCTCTCTTTTTCCTTTCTCAATCTACAGGATAATAAAATATGATGACATCATTGTTATTTCGGACGCTCATCTTTGTCCCAGGCGCAAACGCTCGCTTTGTGGAAAAGGCCAAGACTCTTGCGGCCGACATCATCTGCTTTGATCTTGAAGATTCAGTGCCGGCAAACGAAAAAGACGCAGCAAGGAAAACGATTGCCGGCGCGCTGGCAGCAAACAAGAGGCAGGAATACAATAGACCTGTGTACGTGCGCACCAACTCGCCCGAGTCCGGGCTGCTACCTGCAGACATCCAGGCGGTGGTCCAAAAAGGGATCGATGGGCTGGTGATCCCGAAGGTAAACGACGCAAGTGAAGTCGCTGCAATCGCCAAGGCCGTGTCTGAGCTAGAAAAAGAACGCAGAGTGGAAAACAAGGTAGCGCTAATCCCATCCATCGAGACTGCAAAAGGCGTGGTCAACACATACTCCATAGCAAGCGCCGACGACCGCGTGAATGCCGTGGTGTTTGGCGTCTTTGACTTTTTGCACGACATGCGCATGGACTATGATGAGCGGGACGATAGCGGCTATGCTTACGCCCGCTCCAAAATCCCCGTGGACGCAAGGGCCGCCGGGGTCGCGGCCATCGACGCAATATGGCAAAAGGTCGACGACATTGACGGGCTCGTACGGGACGCGACTTGCGCGAAGCGCCTCGGCTACTCTGGCAAGAGCGTAATCCACCCGGGGCAGATATCGCCCGTGCACGGGGTCTTTCTGCCCTCAAAGAGTGAGGTCGAATGGGCCAAAAAAGTCGTCGCAGCTCTGGGTGACGCGATGGAAAAGGGCACCGGCAAGCTGGCGGTCCGGCTTGAAGGCAGGATGGTAGACGCCGTCCACTACAAGCAGGCCAGGGCCATACTTGAAACGGTAGAAGGGCAGCAGCCTTAGTGGCGCCGCCGCACGACGACCTTTTTCACTGCGAGGATGCATGCGTAGTATGGTATGTTGTAAAGCCCTGCGAGGGCCGCGGCCTGCGGGCCAAAGAACTGCGCCGCAAAGACCATGACCAGCGTGTTGTTGACATAAGCAGTAGCTATCATGCCCGCCGGCTTTTCCGCCTTGGGGGCTACCACAAAGCCGACAACAGAAAATGCTGCAAAGCAGAGGAACGTCGCTGCGATGTTCTGGAGGAGGAACACCTGGTCTGAAAAAAAGAGCCCCGACAGTTTGGAAAACATGCTGACGTTGATTAGGATTGCAAAGATTATCGAAAGTTGAAACGAGTTTCTGTGTGCAAATTCAGATACCCTGCGAGCCTTCTTTTTCACCAGCCACCCCGCGACAAGAGGTATAAAGAGCGCAAGAGCAAGGAGCAGTATCATGTTTGCAATCGGGAGGCTAAATTCCGAGCCGACCAGCGCATACGTCAGTGACGGGAGCACGAATGGCACCGAAAGCGATGTCGCGACTATCATACCGACCACAAGCGGCAGACGCGCTCCGGCGATGTTGGCCACAAAGGGCGCCCCAAGCCCAGTGGACATGCCAGATACAAGCAGCACCGGCAGCGCAAGGGGCCTGTAGAGCGTGTACGCCAGGGCGTACATGCCTACCGGCAGCACCACTAGTTTTACAACGGCAAGTA
>DASZTR010000092.1:0-3418 GCA_035547955.1 Nitrososphaera sp.
AGTTTGGTACCGGAAAGACACAGCTGTGCCACACGCTCTGCGTGATGGTGCAGCAGCCAAAGTCCGCCGGCGGACTTTCCGGCAAGGCAGTCTATATAGACACGGAAAATACGTTCCGGCCGGAGCGTATCGTGTCGATAGCAAGGGCGCGGGGCGTAAACGCTGACAGGGCGCTCGAAGGCATCGTAGTCGCCAAGGCGTACAACAGCGCCCACCAGGAGCTTATAATCGAGGAGACGGGACCGGTAATAGAGGAGCAGGGTGTCAAGCTCGTAATCGTTGATTCTGCGGTGGCGCACTACCGAGCCGAGTTCCTTGGCAGGGCAACGCTTTCAGAGCGTCAGCAGCGCCTCAACAAGTTCATGCACGTCCTAGTGCGCATGGCCGAGACGTACGAGGTCGCAGTCGTCGTGACAAACCAGATCCAGTCCTCGCCTGACGCGTACTTTGGAGACGCGGCGCGGCCGACAGGCGGCAACGTCGTCGCGCATACGAGCACGTACAGGATATACCTGAAACGTTCGTCTGGCAAGAATAGGATAGCAAGGATGGTAGACAGCCCCTACCATGCGGAGAGGGAAGTGCTCTTTACGCTGTCTGACCGAGGCATATCCGACGTCGAGGGCCAATAATATCGTCGTTTTTGCATAACCTTTGAAAACTGCGTGCAGATAACTTAAATTAAGGTCAGGACGCTTTGCGTATTGAAAAATAATATGCCAAGATCGCACGGTACAAGGAGAAAGGCTCGCTCAATCCTGACAAAGGACAATGTAGTCAGGGGCATATCGTACCTCCTTCACGATTACAAGGTTGGAGACAAGGTTATCATTGAAGTTGATCCTCGTGAGCACGACACTACGCCCCACAGGCGCTTCCACGGGCGCATTGGCGTAGTCAAAGAAGTGCGCAAGCGCACATTAAAGGTGTCGGTGATGTTTGGCTCAAAGGAAAAGATAATCCAGCCTCGCCTCAACCATGTCAAGCCGCTGGCTTCTGCGGAGTCTTTGGCATGACCGAGACCCTTAAGAGGGAAATAATAACGACTGCACAGGTAAAGGAGATACTTGACTCTGTCAAGTCCGATGATATGGACCAGATCCAGCGCTGGACTTCTGACTATGTCGGCAAGTTTGCCAAGACTGACGCCAAGACGGCTGCAAAGATGGTAAAGCAGCTTGTCGAGCAATGCGACCTCACGCAGGAAGAGGCCGTGGAGGTGGTAAACGTCATGCCTACCACCCTTGAGGAGCTTAGGGCCTTTACGTTTGGGTGGAAGAAACTCATACTTACCGAGACACTTGAAAAGATGCTTTCGATACTCAAGCTAGACAGCCAAGGCTAAATAGCAATTATTCTACAGTATAGGCAGGGTAGGAGAGAGAATCATCAGCTTGTCGTCAGCAACAGAAGCAGCGCCACCACCACAGGATCCGGCCACAGGTCCGCAGCATCAACAGCAACCACTGCCATCAACACCGCCGCCTGCAAGAGCCTCTATATCAGCAGAGGCGGGCCATGAGCACGGTCAGAGAAAGTACGAGGAATATGCCTACGTCCTCGATTACACTCCACGTGGCAAGTCTGCTACTGTGAGGGGACGGGAAGGCGTCATTGTGCAGGCCATAGGCGAGGAGCGGCTGACGCTTTTGGAGCTGCTGGGCGTGCAGAACTCTACCTTCGAGGTTGGCGAGCGCCTCTACATAGGCCGCGAAGGGCGCAACAAGATAATGAGCGTGCTTGGGAGGCTGGACTACCACGACATCTCTCAGTCGGCCAAGAACGAGCTCCCTGCGATTGTAGAAAAGGTGGTACTGGCAAACGAAAAGCGGTTTGTCGACTACATCAACATGTCGCAGCCGATTACCCCGAGGATCCACGCGCTGGAGCTTATACCGGGCATAGGCAAGACCTACATGATGACCATAGTCAAAGAGCGGGAAAAGAAAAAGTTCGAGAGTTTTGCCGACCTGCAGGCCCGTGTGGGGATAAGGGAACCTGCAAAGCTTGTGGCAAAGAGGATAATCGAAGAGATTATGGGCGAGGCCCGCATGAACCTTTTTGTCAGAAAGTAAGAAGTAATTTAATTGCCAAGGCGCACCAAGACTCAGGCACTGGGCCAGCATTTCCTTGCCGACCGCAGGGTGCTTGCCCGCATACTCGAAGCGTCTGCCGTATACTCGCAGGAAATGGTGTGCGAGGCAGGGACGGGCACCGGCATACTGACGCAAGAGCTGTGCCGGCATGCCAAGCGAGTCATATCGTACGAGGTCGACAGGGACCTTTATGCCGCGGCCAAGGCAAGCCTTGCTTCCTTTTCCAACCTGGAACTTGTTAACGCAGATCCTTTCCCGGGTGACACTCAATATTCTCTTTCTCCTTTTGACGTGTTTGTGTCCAATTTGCCATATTCCAAAAGCCGCGATGCGTTTGAGTGGCTTGCCACCTTGAAATTTGACCGCGCAATCGTGATGGTGCAAAAAGAGTTTGCAGACAAACTGTCCGCAAGACCTGGAGATGCAAACTATAGGGCAATCTCTGCAATTGCGTCTTACTGCTTTTGCATCGAGCAGCTCTTTGACGTGGGCAAAGAGTGCTTCCAGCCTCCTCCACTGGTAGAGTCGACGGTGGTCCGCGCGACAATGAAACACTCTGTGACTAGGGAAGTGGTAAAAAACACCAACCGGCTGTTTTCGCAGCGCAACAGGCGCGCGTCTACAGTCGCTGCGAAGCTTGGCATTAGTGCTGACTTTGGAGACCGGCGCATAGACCATCTGACACCTGCAGAGATAATGGCGCTTGCCACATCAGGGATGATGGATTGACATACATGTACACGCCTGCAGAAGACACGCTCTTATTGCTAGAATGCGCTGGACACTACCAGGGTGCATGGGCCCTTGAGGTGGGCACGGGCTCGGGTGCGGTCGCGCGGTCGCTTCTTGCAAATTTCAGAAACGTCGTGGGAACGGACATCGACCTTGACTCCCTCAAGTATTGTAAGGAAAAAGGAACGAAGGAAATATTGCTGGTTTGCTGCGACGCGGCATCGGCACTCCGCGTCAGGTTCGACCTTGTAGTAGCGAACCCTCCGTATTTGCCCGGCGACCCGCAGGTGGATGCAACGGTACACGGTGGTCCTGCAGGCATCGAGACAACCCTGCACTTCATCGAGTCGGCGCTCCCGCTCTTGTCCGAAAAGGGCAAGCTGCTCATAATAATGTCGTCGCTTGCAGATTCGCAATCGCTGGACAAGTTCGTGCAGGAGAAAAAACTAAAGAAGAGGATAATCGGGCAAAGGACGCTTTTTTATGAGCGTCTTTACGCCGTCGAGCTTACTTTTTGAGCAGTTTTGCGGCCCTTGTGGCAATATGATCGGACATCTTTGACAGTGACGTAGTGCCTCCCAAGTCATAGG
>DASZTR010000093.1:0-6944 GCA_035547955.1 Nitrososphaera sp.
CTCATATCTAAGGCGCAGCGTTTTGAACCCGTACCAAGATGTAGTGGATGCCGACATAATTGCATCCAGCCAGGTCTTTTCAAATTGATCTCTTGAGCAAAGACTGATGTAGACTCTTCTCCTACAAGAGCCAAGCATCTTGATCGCAAGATTGATGCTGCGTGTACTCCGCCGCTTCAGTCCTTCGGGAAAGTTATCCCAGATTATTGTATGATCTCTGTATTCCTTTTCATCAAGTATCTCTGATAGGTGTCCCGTCTTGCTTTTCGCACCTTCTGCAAGGCCCTTTGGATTGATGATGCATATTTTCTTATGAGGGTGTCTTGACCTTAGCATCTCAAACAGACACCGGCTCTTGCCGCAACCGCCGGCGCCAAATAGTAGAATTCTTTTGGATGCCATATTATTTTCAGTCATGACCTTCGGCAAGACAAATGGAATCTTTGAGCCAACACCAAGTTCCAGCCGAGCATTCAGCGCTGCGGCTATGATCTTATCTGCATTCTGCTGGCGTGCGTCAATTCGGATATATGGCACATGCATTGTCTTTTCACTCTGCATGGATATTACATTCAATTTCGTCTAATAGAGAAAGTTTATAGGTTTTTTGTTCGCCGATGCTGTAAAGGGTTAGGTCTATAAGAACTTCCTTTTTGACTGTCAAAATTCGGTTGATGGAGTCATTTTGTATTATTGTCAATCGTTTCTACAAGGTCGGTGACGTAGCTCCTGACTGCTTCAAACGTATCCTCGGTACCAAAAATAGGTTCAAGTTTCACTCCCTTAGGGGACATGAATCCATCTAGATTCGACATCAAAGATTCTGTTGCAACATAGGTTATTGTGTGTCTCTAGTGAATGAATTTGCAAAGTCTTTACACGATGTCAGCACGTTGGTATTAAGCTCCCTCACACATTCTTTTTCTCAAAACATCGACTAGTACTCTATACCATAGCATTTAAATGCATTTTAAGTCTAGACAAAAACGTGGATTCGATAGGCAAGCGTGCTTGGGCCGATATTATTGCCGATATCCTGCTGAGCACAAAAGACGGGGAGAACATAACCAACGTCATGTACAAGTCGCGCCTATCGTACGGGCGCCTGAAGGACTACTTGAAGCTCCTAGTCGACAACGGGCTGTTGGACCATGACAAAAAAAGCAAAAGCACGTACACTACCACAAAGAAAGGCATAGAGTACCTTGCGACTTACAGGCGGGTAAGGAATTTCGTGTTTCCTGCAAAGTAAGGCAATACGCATATACATCCACTCAGTCACCGCAAGAGTTTTCTTTGGAACTGTGCTTATCCTGACTGTCTTTATTTCCCATAACGACGCACCCTGCGCTGGTATGTCCTTATCGCACGCATCAGGTCTATCTTGCGAAACTCGGGCCAAAAAACGTCCATAAACATGAGCTCGCTGTAGGCGCTCTGCCATATCAAAAACCCGCTCAAGCGCTTCTCTCCTGACGTCCTCAAGATGAGGTCCGGCGACGACTGGGGCAGGTGCGACGTGTAAAGGCACCCCTCTATGGTCTTCTCATTGATGTCCTCTATCTTTATCTGGTCGTTCTTGGCCATGCTTGCGATCTTTTTCACGGCGTCCACAAGCTCCTTCTGGCCGCCATAAGCGACGGCGATGTTGAGGAACATCTTGTTGTACTCGGCAGTCGCCTCCTCGAGCTTGCCTAATATCTCCTGCAGGCTAGGTGGAAGCCTGCGCTTGTCGCCTATGGCCTTTATCTTCATCTGGCGCCTGTGCACCCTCTCGTCATTGTACAGCCTGCCAAGCTTGACCTCCAGCAGCCGATAGATGTTTTCAAGCTCCTCGCCGTCCCGCTCCAAGTTCTCGCTTGAAAGGATGTACATCGTAGTTATCCTGACGCCAATGTCGTGTATCCAATTGAGCAGGTCTTCTGCTCTGTCTGCACCGTGAGCATGACCTATCTCCGTGTCAAGGAAATGGTAGCGTGCCCATCTCCTGTTGCCATCCAAGATGATGGCAATGTGGTTTGGCAGGGGCTGGCTCAATATCTCGTTTTCCAGCCTACGTTCATAGTATGAATAGATGCGGCTTGCATGGAGTAGGGTGTCTACCACCGCTCTCCCTCCCCTGTCAAAATCTTCGCTTAGGCCCATCTATAATTTCACGTGTTTGTATGTGTATGTTTAGATGTGTATGTCCGGGCTCTATATTTCAATATTAAGGAGAGTCGTACCATTAGAAAGTAAGTAGTAATAGTAGTCAGATGCTTGCACGGCCCGCCCAATACACGTACATGCTACTTTACGAAACACGGGCCGGCGCATCTTTTTTTGCTGGTTTTTCTATATTTACGTGTCTGCTCTTGCTGCTATCGACAGCACGACTGAAAGCTCTCTTCGCCTCTTGCAGGCAGCGCGGTTGCAACTAACCCGTGCTTTACACCAATGTGCAAGCGCGAGCTCACACTATCTGCATACATGCAGCCAGGTTTGTAGTATTTTCTATCTTTCTTCCTCTGCTCCGTCGTTTTTTTCCTGCGTCTTCCGTTCTATTTCTGCGACTTTCCCTCTTTTTACCTGTCTATCACACCACTTTTATTGGCAGGGGCGGTTCTGGGCTTTCGTTTCGCATCACTTGATTACTATGTCAGTTAATCAAGGCCATAGTCAACTTTGTGGGCGCTAGCATTGGTTTTGCATTGACCTACCACAAAATTTGTTATTAAAACGTCAAAAACACTTCTTCCACGGGCTCACGCACGCCCATAGCGCGTATGGATTTCTCAAATTCGCGCTTGCCATCGGAGACTAGGATCTGCAACCTGCCGCTGCCACTCTTTTTTGCCATCCTGTAGAATCCTAGAAACTTTTTTACGTCTTTTGCGACCATCTGAGCAGGGTCGACAAACCTCACTGAGGGCAATAGCGAGTTGAGATAGCTTTTCACAAACGGCAGGTGCGTACTTGACAGTGTCATGACATCAACCTTTTCGTCCACGCCGTCGCCAAGAACCCTTGATATCACGTCGTATGTCTTGCGCTCGTTCTCAAGGTGCACGCCATTTTCCACGAGCTCTATTATGGGCGACGCGTTAAACTTTGTGACAAGTATATGCTGAGGAACCTCGCGTCGTATCTGGCTCTCAAGCTCCTTGCTGTTTATGGTTCCTGCAGTCGCCATGATCCCGATATGTTTTTTCCTAGTCAGCCGTACGGCCTCTTTGAGTGGCGGCCGCACCCCTATTACGGGCATCTCGCCCACCTTCTTTTTGACCTCTTCAAGCACCTGTACGCTTGGGGTGTTTGACGCCATGACTACAAGCTTGGGCTTGTAGCGCTTTAGGTAGTTTATCGTGTTGACCGTTATCTCTAGGAGCTGCTGGTGTGACTTGTTCCCGTAAGGAAAGTGCGCCCTGTCTGCAAAGTACAGTAGGTCTTCTGCAGGCACCGCCTTTTTCAGCTCGCGTATTATGGAAAGGGAGCCTATGCCAGAGTCAAAGACCGCTACGGGGTTGTTGGGCACAGCGATTGTATGTGTGCACCGATGGGGTTATTGTAGGTTCTCATTCTCCTACTTTTCCCTTCTCCTGTGGGTCAGGATAACAACAACCACCCCCACCACTACCCCACTACCTTCCCTGCGAACGCTTCTCTGCTGTAGAGCTTCCTTTCCTCGTCCCAAGCACAATTTTTCGTACATACCCTAGTTAAACGACAAGATATCAGAATCGTTGTAGCGCTCTAAAACGCAGTGCAGCCTCATGCCAAGAAACCTCTCTTGGGTTCTTTTTGCGAGCGACATCTAGTGAGGAGCCTCTGCTGTATGATTTGTGTATGTTTGTATGTATGTATATATATTATGATCCGGCCATTTGAGATGCAGCAAAGGTTTTTCCCCAATCTATGTGGAATTTTACTAGAGCTAGGCGTGGAAATCTCTTTTGATAATTCCATTCTTGGTGAACAATATGCAGTTATCCGCGATATAGTAATAAGGTCAGGAATCGATGTTCTCCCGACATATTTTTGGCAGCCTTTATGCAAAACGCCTGCCAAGAACGTCAAAGTTTGTACTTTTTCCCCGTGTACATGGCTTTTGGCATCCGCTTGCCTTTGCGATAGCATTGTTTGCCACAATTGTCATGAGCGTAGTAGCGACGGCGGCAACTTCTGCGCCTAGCGCGTTTGCACAAGGTCCTGCAGGCAAGACTCTTGACAAGCCTAGCAATTCGTCCCACTCTGTTGTTGGCAGCGCGCTCGGCTTCCTAGTACAAAAGCATGATGATGATGATGGCGGCAGAAGCACCACCACCACCAACAACAGCAACATGCATGGCAGCAATAACAATGATGGTGAACATGGTGATGATGATAATAATAGCAACAAGGAAAGTGACAATGGCGGCAGCGACCGGCGCCACCACAATCATCATCATCATAATGATGATAGTGATGAGGATAGCGACAATGGCGCTAGTAATAACAACGATGACAGCGTCGACAGCAATGACCGAGGCGACAATAACGACAATAACGACAACAATAACAATAATAATAACAGCAACGATAACGGCACACGCTGCAATTGCATCGTAATGCGCCTAGATGACGTGCAGGATGAGTGGGTCCGGGACGTGCAGCTCGCCCTCTTGAACCGCTTGATCTCTGACCACGTCCATACGTCTACTGCTATCATAATGGATGATTTTGGCAACGACTCTGCAATACTGTCAAAGATCCGTGAAGGCGGCGAGGCAGGGCTATTTGAGTACGCCATACACGGCTGGGACCATGTAGACTATGCAACCTTGCCCCTTAACGAGCAAAAGAGCACTCTGGAAAAGGCCAAGGCCAAGCTTGTAGACGTGCTTGGAAAAGACTCTGACATATTCGTCACGCCCTACAACAACTTTAATGAAAACACGCTAAACGCAATGGACCAGATAGGGATGACGATAATCAGCTCCGATGATACTGACCTTCTCCCGGCGGCCCCCAGAGTGTCGCCGCTCTACCCCCGTGTTGCGCACATGCCTCAGACGATAAATTTCGCGGACCAAGTTGGGGAGGTAAAAGTCCTGCGCCCACTTGACGAGCTGGTTTCTGCTGTCCGCGCAGACATATACGGCAAGGGGTATGCAGTCCTCACCCTCCATCCACAGGACTTTACGCAATACAACGGCACCCAAGTGCTGAACAAGGTGAACCCCGTGGCAATGGCCAGGCTTGAGCTCTTTATCGAGAGCGTCAGGGACGCCGGGTTTTCCTTTGCCGGCTTTCAGCAGGCCCTTGAGGACGACCATCCCATCCTGTCGACCATACCTGACAAGTCAAAGCCGTACGAAAGCGTCATTGCTCCGAGTTCCGGATCGTCATTTTCGGCAGGTGCACAAATAATAGTTTCAGGCAGGGCGTTTGACGATACAGGAGTAAAGTCGGTACAAGTGCGAACGACAAATTCCTCATATGTTGACGTATCCACTGACAACGGCTTTCGGGACTGGACGAAAACTATCCAGATGCCGTCAGCGCCCGGAACGACTGAGATCATTGTCAAGGCGACGGACATTACGGGGAAACAGAACTGGATATACGTCCCTGTACAAGTCATGCAGCAACAAAAATAGCGGCAGCACACACGATGAGTTCCCAGCAACAGCCTTGCAACAGAGGAAACACCTGCTTCGTATAAAAGATACTCCATCATCGTTTCGGATGGCATGTACAGCAAGCACCCTGCAACATTGCAGAAGATTTTCCTGTTATCACATTTAGAACCAAATATTGCCATCAAAAACCATTAATAGGATTGGAGCGCCAGATAAAGTGAAAGGGAGGTAGAGGCGGAGAAAAATGGCTGATGCGGCAGGCCACGCAACGGTGCCTGATAAACAACGAGTCCTCATCCTGCAAGGAGGAGGGTCTCTCGGTGCTTATGAGGCTGGCGTTTTTAGAGCATTGTCTGAAGAGCTGCCGAAAATAGACGCAAGGAGGGGAGAAGCCGGCAGGCCATTATTTGACATCATAGCAGGCACTTCCATTGGAGCCATCAACGCGGCGTTGCTTGTCAGTCACTACAAGGAGAATGCAACTTGGGCCGGTGCAGACAAAAAACTCGTTGATTTCTGGCAAGCCATTTCTTCAGACATTACAGAGCAAGTGGATTTTTGGATCCATTGGTGGGGCGAGGAGCACAAAAACGATCCAAACGCCGCCTCCCCCGAAGCTGCCCGGAGGTATTATTCGGCAAAGTACTTTTTGCAAAACGGCACGCAAGCGGTATTCTCGCAGCCAGAAATGGTACTTGATCCCAAATTCTATGACAATGGCTCTTTTCCAAATAGCATCTGGTACCGCTATGATAACAGCGCCCTGAGAAAGCGCATTCAGGAATTTTCCTCCTTTCCAGTGGCGACAAGCCTTGGCGATGCTCAGCCCAGGCTGCTGGTGGTCAGCACAAACGTTCGGGACGGCGCGACCGTAACGTTTGACAGCTATTCAAAAGAATCAGAGTTTGGACGGTACCACAAGGACTCTGGCAGGTACGAGAAACGCACGATAAAGTATCCAAGAGGCGTCGAGTTACGCCACGTGATGGCCAGCGCATCCGTTCCCCTGTTCTACCAGTTTGAAGATATAGAAGGAGAAAAATTCTGTGATGGAGGAGTCCTAAGCAACACCCCGTTAAGAGAAGTCCTACATGCGCACCGCGACTACTGGTATAAAGAGATCGGAAAAAACAAAGCAGGTAGCAAGGTTCCTGATCTAGAGGTGTACATAATTGGCGTATGGCCTGCAGAGGCAGACGCCAGAAACGGCGTCCCTTCGGACTATGACGGAATGAAGGAGAGACTGTATGACATCAACCTCTCTGATAAGACCGAGTACGACGAAAAGACGGCGGTTATCGTGTCAGATTATGTCGACATGATTGACCGGATTAAGGCCATTTC
>DASZTR010000094.1:0-3367 GCA_035547955.1 Nitrososphaera sp.
GCGGCTATCCCGGCTTCGTCCAGCTTTATTATCAGATCTTCGCCGTTTACCCCAAAGAAAGTAAAGTGAGCGTTGGCGGCAATCCTGTTCGTGCGGGAGCCGTTTACCCTGCTGTGCGGTATTTCCGACAGGACTTTATCGATCAGGTAGTCGCGGAGCGCCGAAACCTTCTTCTGGTACTCGGGCAGCCTATTTTTGGCAAGCTCGCACGCTTTTCCAAACCCGACAATCCCGGGGACGTTTTCGGTTCCCGAACGCATGGCAGATTCCTGCCCTCCGCCGTAGATTATTGGCATTATCTCCAGCTCGTCGCGGATGTACAGAGCGCCGACACCCTTCGGGCCGTTTATCTTGTGTGAAGACATTGACAGGAGGTCAACGCCAAGGTCCTTTACATCAATTGGCACTTTGCCTGTCGCCTGTACCGCGTCGGTGTGGAAGAGCGCGCCGGCGCCGTGTGCAATCTTGGCAAGCTCTTTTACCTGCTGGATGGTGCCCACCTCGTTGTTTGCGTGCATTATGCTGACAAGCGCAGTCGATGGTGTGATCGCCCCCTCGAGATCCTCTGGCCTCACCACCCCTTCCGAGGTGACGGGCAGGAACGTCACGCTGTAGCCGAGCCTTTCAAGGTCGCGGCACGGCTCCAGTACTGCATCGTGCTCTATGTGGCTCGTTATCACGTGGTTCTTTGAAGGGTCTTTGCTGCGCGCATAGTCGGCGATTCCCTTGATCGCAAGGTTGTCAGCTTCCGTCCCGCCAGAAGTGAATATTACCTCTTGCGGCTTGGCTGCACCTACAAGGCTGGCGACGCGTTTTCTGGCAAGTTGCACCGCCCGCGTCGTCTCTCTGCCAAAGTAGTGTATTGAGGAAGGATTGCCAAACTGCTGCTTCAGGTACGGGATCATCTCTTGTATCACCTCGTCTGCGACAGGGGTCGATGCCGCACTGTCAAGATATATTCGCTCCATCACGACCATCACTAATCCAACGCAGCGAGCTGGCCGCTTTTGTACCCTGAGATATCTATAGTCACAAAGCGGAACCCCAGCTCCTTTAGTTTCTTATCTACGAGATCGAGTTTTTTAGAGTCGAACATTCTGTCGAGTTCATTCTTCTCCACCTCAATCCTTGCAATCTCGCCGTGGTCCCTGACGCGTACCTGCCTGACCCCAAATACCGACTTGACTATTATCTCGGAATTCTCTATCTTGCATAGCTTTGCATAGGTCACTTCCATGCCAGTGGGAATCCTTGATGCAAGGCACGCGTTTGAAGGCTTGTCGTACACGGACAGGCCAGACTCTTTTGCCATCCTGCGGACTTCAGCCTTGCCGATGCCAAGCTCCACCATCGGGCTTTTCACGCCATTTTCGCGCAGCGCCCTGATGCCGGGGCGGTAGTCTGACAGGTCGTCGAGATTCGTGCCGTCAACTATCAACTGCGCACCGGCCTTTTTCGCCTCGTCTGCGAGATGTTGGCCCAGTTCTGTCCTGCAGTGGTAGCAGCGCATCTTGTCGTTTTTCACGAATTCCGAGTTTTCAAGCTCGTCGTACTCTATTATTTGGTGCTGGATTCCTATCTCTTGTGCCACCTTGCGGGCGGTGGCAAGCTCTTCGCCAGCAAGCGTCTTGTAGTCCGCGGTTATTGCAACGGCATTATCGCCAAGCGCCTTTTTTGCGGCTAGGGCGACCACTGCGCTGTCGACCCCGCCTGACAGCGCCACTATGACCTTGCTGCCTGCTGGGAACCACGAGACGAGACGGCCAAACGGAGACGATGATGATGATGATGATGATGGACTGCCAATCATACTTTGTGCATCACCTGTGCGCCTACTATTTCCATCACGCGCCTTGCAGGCATGCCGAGCCTTGCAGCGATTATCTTGATGTCCTCAAACTCTGGCTTGGATCCCGTAGTGTTGCCTTGAGCGTCCTTGGCTACCTTAACGTGCACGTTAAAGGTGCTTTTGCCTATAGTCACCGGCACGGTCACCGTGGCCCTCTGGAGCACGTAGCGCTCCATCTGCTGGACGCGTGCACCAAGCGTGCCAGACTCGGAAAACAGTATAGATAGCGCCACGTCCAGCAGCGAATTGTCTGCTATGACCCTGACAAGATAAGTGGGCCTGCTCTTTTTAGTGGTACCCGGTAGTACCGTCACGTCCTTGGCGCCTGCATCTGTCAGCCGGTCAACAAGGTTGCCCATCACTTCGCCTGTTGCGTCGTCAACGTTTGTTTCTATCACGCAGACGGTGTCCTTTTCAAGTGCCATTGGCGAGTCACCTACAAGGACGCGGACGATGTTGGCAAAGCCGGCAAATTCCTTGCTGCCAGCGCCATAGCCGATTTTTTCCGGAATGATCGAAGGGTAATAGTCGACGCTCCCCTCCGCCAAATTTGAGAGTAGTGCAGCCCCCGTAGGGGTCGTCAACTCTTCCTTTGTTTGACCTCCGGCAAGTACAAAGCGCCTGCCTTGGAATATGCGCAAGACGGCATCGGCAGGGTTTGGTACCGTGCCATGCGAAAACGTCAGCTTGCCGCCGCCTACTGCCACCTGCGTTGACACCACTTTAGACCCAAGGAGAGAAAGGTCTTGCAGGGCCGTGGCGCAGCCGATAATGTCTGCAAGCGTGTCCACGCCTGACGCTTCGTGCAGGTGCACGCTGCTGAAATCCTCGCCGTGGACTCTGGCCTCGGCAAAGATTATCGTCTTCAGGGTGTCAAGCGCAAACGCCTTGGCGCTCTGCTCAAGGCCGAGCGCGTCGCACGTTTTCGTTAGCGCGCGAAGCATCTCTGCGCCTTTGCGCTCACGCACGCTGTCGCTGCATGACAGTTTTAGCTGTGTTGCCGAAAAGCCGTGCGTCACTATTTTTTCAAAAGAGGCATTGGTTATACTGCTGCCCTTCAGGCTGTCAGGGCACGCAAATATGGCACCCTGTACCTTTTTTGCGTTGGCGCCAGCATCCACAAGCGCAGATACTAGCATGTCTCCTGCGATGCCGGCCACTTGGCAGTCAATGACAGCTAGCCTTTTTGCCATCGGGATGGGACAGAACATGATAAGTTTGGTGCATTATAATATCGTTATTCCCCGAGACAATTATCCGGCTGATACTATGCATCTGCCATCCGGCCCCTTTTTGTGCTGTAGCCGGTGAGTATGGCATCCTATGAGCCTATGTTCTGTGCAACCGCATATTGGACAGTGCCTTATTTTCATGTCGCCCTTTTCTCCTTCTCCTCTCATGATGACGATGACCTAGATAACATCAGCAAATCAAACTAATGTATGTGTTGGAGTGAGCAAGCCTGCAACATCGTTTTTATTCGTCGCTGCACACACAAGGTTTCATGGATACGCCGAG
>DASZTR010000095.1:0-3900 GCA_035547955.1 Nitrososphaera sp.
CTGGAATCGAGATTAAAGCTGCTGAGCCTTGCCACAATCGCGTTTTCTCTGCTGCTCCTTGCTGCAAGGGCAGTGGCAGTCACGGAGTGATTATAGAAAGAATGGCAATTGCAAGAGAAAAGGCGACAGGCGACTTTGGGAGCGCGGTCCTAAGGAGGATAGACGCGCTTGAGTGTCGCAAAGGTACGACGCTGAGCACGGAGCAAAAAATCCTCCTTGCCGAGACTGGCACAGTAGAGCAGGTGCTCAGCATCATCATCGGATCGGCAGTTAAAGTAAAAGTAGTCAGGCAGTCCCTTGCCGGCGACGTCATCCGCCGCGAGGTCGTCATTATTTCAGCAGCAGACGGCAAGCCGCTTGTGCGCGCCCGGTCCAAAGTATATTGCAGCCTTCTGCCTGAGCAAATTGTGCGCATGCTGATGCAGGATAAGGGAGGTGGGATTGGCACGATCATACACAACACGGGTCTTGAGACCTGTCGCAGGCTGGTCAGGTTTGGCCTTGGTTCTGACAAGCATCCCTACCGCGTATACAGGATAGTCCACAAGGGAAAAACAGTCTTTGAGATAAGGGAGGATATCCTGATTTAAAAGATGCATGTGTGTGCACCTATGTATATATGGAAAAAAAATAGCTGGCAAGAAAAAGAGCATATAATAGAGGTGGCAAGTGACGTTGCAGCCCATAGAGAGAAAAAACTGCACATATTATTATGTCCAAACATCCTAAAGGCCAGAAAACATGCATCCCTCAACATCATTAGATAATAAAATCACTATTTCACAGATAAGTTAGTCTTAATAGCGATATCACTTTTGATACAATCATCAGGCATGAACTCAGACGTGCCTGAGCAAGTCATAAGAGACTGCAATCGAAAAGAAAAAGCCAGACCCCTCCCTGCCTGCAACTGGGTCAACGCTCGGGCAGGGGCTGGTCAATCAAGAATAAAAAGATCCCAAGATTTACCAGTGTGTCGAAAAAATGTTCTTGAATGATTGAGGGCGAAAATTAAGGCAGAGAATCATGTTCATCATGTTTTGTCGATGACTATTCCATGAATAATAGTTGGTACTCAACAAAATTACAGGTTGAAAGTCGACGAGACAAACTGCTGCTCGAAAAGCCGAATTATCATACAATATCACCTTTTACCAAGGTTCAATACACTATTAACAGCTTTAAAACAGATTAGAACTGGTTAAACTTAGTATTCACCTATAGTTTATCCAAAGGTAGCTTCTGCTTAACTCCATTTTCATGCTGCCTTCTTGATGTGTAGTCTCTGCTTCTTATTCTGATTAATATCCTTGTCGAGAGGCATTAAAGCTCGCACAGATATACAGTGAAGGAAGTCAAGGGATCGATACCCGACGTTGAGGAAATTTTTCCTTGTCATGCTGAAACGCCAAGGAGTGGAAGAATCCCACACCTCGGATAATACCAAGTTAGCCATTTGCAGAAATCTCACGACGGTCGTAAATCCAGCTAATCACGGATGATTAAATTTCATATCCACAAAATTAGGCAAAAATAAACAGACTTCGTGATGCTTAGCAGCAATAGTCGGTAGCAGCAATAGTCGGTAATAATGAAGAAATAGCTCAGCAGCCAGTAGCGCAGTGGAACGTTCAAACGTCCCTATTCATTGGCTGACCTACTACTGCCGCGGCAATTTATTAAATATGTCGGCAGCGCAAGACCCAAGATTGACGAACCGACGAATCTCAGTCCGACGGACGTTGAGCCCGATGGATCTCCATTGCCACGCTATAGCGTTTGCGACAGCATCAGACCCACTGAGCTCCTACTCCTAAATTAACTTGAGGGAGGCAGCAGTCTGTCGGACTCCTTTTTGGGTATGTCGATAGAGCGGGATTTTGTCGAAATCTATTGTAATTTTTGCAGGTTTTGGCGGACAATTTGTCGGACAAGTCGAGGATACGGCATTGGCATTGCGAGGGCGTTTGGCGGACTTCCCTTCAAAATGAGCTCAAAAAAAATGTAGTATCTTACTAGATAAGAAATGGTGGACCGGGTGGGATTTGAACCCACGACCTCAGCAATGCCAATGCCGTATCCTACCGGACTAGACGACCGGCCCAACCCTGCGTCTTGTTATTACTGTTCAGTCCGCCAGTGGATATTAATACGTTTAAACGGCAAAAACAAACTATTATTATCGGCGGCAACTTTGAACAGACGTACGCAAAGTGGCACTTGAGCAGTCTGTTGGCGCCGTGATTAAATACCTGCCCGAAGACAAGGTTGCAGAATTCTTGCTACTTAGAAACAGGCGCGGCTTTTGGGGCTTTCCGCAGGGCCACAAGGAAAAAGGGGAGACAGACATCCAGACGCTAGTCCGCGAAGTGAGGGAGGAGACGGGCATAAGCGAGCTCGAAGTCCACACGTACATAGGCAAGATAACTTATTCATATTTCAAAGGCGACGGCATGCGCTCTGAAAAGCAGGTGTGCTTTTACTTTGCAACCACTCACACCAGAGAGATCAAGATCTCTGAAGAGCATGCAGACTCGCGGTGGGCGACCCTCAAGGACGCATTCGCTCTCCTCGACCATGCAAAACTGCGACAGATTCTTGACAGGGGACACCAGAAGGGTATGTATTGATGGGGACTAGAAGGAGCTCGTACGTCTTTTTATAGAGAAAAAGACCATTTGCAGAACATTTTTACATATCAAATAATTGCGACAAGGTTCATTTACTAACTGTCAGAGTGTAGAAAAGGGTAATAGATTTATTTATAGCCGAGCACGCACGAGTAAACGCATAAGAAGATGGTAGTATCAGGTGGCAAAAGGATAGTATTGACTGCAGACCGCAGTCTTATGACCAATTACCGGGGCAACTTCCTCTATGGCTTTATCGCCTGTGGCCCCTATGAGCTTGTGCCCGAGTTTGTCTTTGACAAAATATTCTGCCCATCTGTAGAGACAGATAATGCCACGGGCGGCGTCAAGGTCGCGCAATGCGGTCTCCGCAGGATCGAAGGCGCCCTACTGAAAGAGTACAGGCGCGAAGACATTTTCCTTGCCCACCCGGAAATGCTTGAAAAGTGCATAGGCCCCGAAACCAAGGTGGTCGGGCTCAACGTTATGGATCCGCTCGGCATGGCGCCTGTGACTACGACGATGTCGCCAGAGAAACTATCGTACGTCGCCATGAAGTTCAAAAAGATGTGCGCTTCCATAATCCAGCTAAAAAAGAAATACAACTTTAAAGTCGTAGTCGGCGGAAACGGCTCATGGGAGCTGGCCAAACCGGATAGGATGAAGATCCACGGCATCGACACAGTCGTCATTGGCGAGGCCGACGAGCTTGCGCTCGACCTTTTCCACGATCTTGAGGCTGGCGACGCGCCGGAACTACTCCACACTTTTGTGCGCAACATTGAAAACGTGCCGATGATGCAGGGCCCGACGGTCAACTCCCTCATCGAGGCCATGCGCGGCTGCGGCAGGGGATGCGACTTTTGCGACGTCAACAAGAGAACCAAGAAGGACTTTCCGCTTGAGCGCCTCCAACAGGAAGCAAAACTCAACCTTGACTATGGCTTTGACTCGATATGGCTCCAGTCAGACGAGATGCTCCTCTACGGCTGTGACAACAAAGACTTTGTTCCAAATGCAGACGCCATCACTCATCTGTGGAGCGGGTTGAAATCAACTGGTGCCCGCTTTGTTGGCACCACCCACATGACGCTTTCGGCGGTTGCCTCGTCTCCTGACCTGATAAAGAAACTATCGCAGATAAACGACATGGACGTTGCAGGTGGTAGGTGGCTTGCGACCAACCTTGGCATCGAGACGGTAGCGCCGCGGATGGTCAAGAAGCATCTTGGAGTAAAGACCAAGCCGTTCCAGCCAGAGGAATGGGGCA
>DASZTR010000096.1:0-25328 GCA_035547955.1 Nitrososphaera sp.
TTATTTAAACAGGGGTCAGCAAATGGTATATTCAATCATCTATCTGGAAGATATCTTCCAGCCACCACATCATCATACCCCACCATGATTTTCGACTCCGATCCTGTCCATTAAGTCTTTAGCCTGCTTTCTTTTCGCTGGAGTCATCATGACTGCGACCATCCCTTCAAGGGGCTGTCCGTACAAGACCATTGCGCCTTCTGGCGCCATTGCAAATACTGGAAGGGCAAGTAAGTCCTCTTCGCCATCCACGACTACAACCACAGGCGCTTTTTCAGAGAGTGATTTTTTCAAAAGTTCGACTGCAGCCAGCGAAATTGTGCCGGCAGGGTTAGTGCAGCGCTCCTCTTTTGCATCGTGCCTAGGGTAATTACGTACAAGCCTCCGCTCCTTGCCATCCACTATTGCCAAGTCAGGTGTTATGCCAAAGCCGAGCAGCCGCTCAGTAGTCGCGTCCCCGACTGTGATTATTTTCTTGGCGTTGGCAGTTATTGCAGAAATCTTTTCCTTCGTCACCTGTGAGTCAGGTACGAGCGTGCCAAAGGGCTTTTTGAGCGCATCTAGGTCATCTTGGCGCAAGTATGTCGTTGAACCACATGCACCACCTTATCAAGCTGACGGTGACCGGCTTTCCGGAGCCTTGGAACATTCTTGTTATTGTTGCTGCTGTGCCTTGGCCTCTGACTCTTCCTGCGCGCGCATTTCTGCCGCGATAATGCTTATCCTTCCGGCAATCATCTTGGCAGCCTTTTCAAATGACTGCGCCTGGAACGACTGCGGTTCAGAAAGCACGGTGGGCTTGCCGGTGTCGCTCCCCTGGCTGATATGCTGGTGCAGTGGAATCTCGCCGATGAACGGGATGTTAAAGTCGTCGCTTATCTTTTTGCCGCCGCCTTTGCCAAAGAGGTAGATCTGTTCGTTGCAGTGCGGGCAATTGAGAAATGACATGTTTTCCACCACACCGATGATGGGGACATTGAGCTTGTGGAACATGCCCACGGCCTTGACCGCCACGTTCATGGCAACATCCTGTGGAGTAGTCACGATCAGTATGCCGGTGATCGGGATCGTCTGCGCGATGGTAAGCGGCGCGTCACCCGTCCCAGGCGGCAGGTCTATGATAAGGTAGTCGAGCTCTCCCCAGTTGACGTCTGTCAGAAACTGCTTGACTATCCCAGAGACAATTGGGCCCCTGTAAATGCCCGCTTGCTGCGACTGCTCGTAGAAAAAGCCCATCGAGATCACTTTTACGCCTGCGACCTCTGGAGGCTGTATCTTGTTGTTTTCCACTTCGGGCTGTGCCTTGAGCCCAAGCATGAGAGGGACGCTGGGGCCATAAATGTCGGCATCGAGAAGCCCCACTTTGGCGCCGGTCTTTGCCAGCGACAGAGCGAGGTTTACAGAGACTGTGGTCTTGCCGACACCGCCCTTGCCCGACGCGACAGCCACGATGTTCTTTACCCCCGGCAAGAGCTCATCGAGGTTTAGCGCCCTACCTTCCATGACACGCGCAGTAACGCGCATTTCTAGTTCTTTGACGCCGATGCCTGCGATGGCGGCGCGCACGTCGCGCTCGATGTCGCTGTTAAAGGGACATGCGGGCGTCGTGAGCTCAAGCGTGAAAGCAACCCTGCCGTCGTTAATCGAAAGATCCTTTATCATCCCCATCGAAACAATGTCCTTGTGGAGTTCCGGGTCTACCACTTTTTTCAGAGAACTAAGGACTTGATCTACCGTCACCATTTGACAAAAATTTGCCTACACCGTATTTAAACCATAGTTTTAATACACTTGCTAGCCAAAGATTCAAAAACCATGCCAAAGGCATATGCTACAACATAGAAAATTTTAGACTTTATCCAATCCAAAAGTTCATAAAGTTGCGTTTATCACATTCCCGCGTACAATATTATGTTTGCCATAGTGCATATGAGCGATGTCGTCAGGATTCCTCCAAGCAGGCTGACAAACTCTCTCAAAGATGCCGCTATCCAAATCCTGAAGGAAAAGTACGAGAGCATGCTCTCGCCGGATGTCGGATACGTCGTCATGATCACCGACGCAGAGGTGAGCTCGACGGGCAAGCTGGTGGCGGGCGACGGCGCCACATACCACAAGGTCACGTTTAAGGCACTCACATTCTATCCCAAGTTGCAAGAAGTCGTAGAAGGCGAAGTCGTTGAAATCACTGACTTTGGCGCGTTTGTCAGGATCGGTCCGACCGACGCGCTGCTGCACCTTTCGCAGATTACTGACGACTACCTAAAGAGCGACGTCAAGCAAGGCGTCATTGTCGCAAACCAGTCTTCCCGCGCGTTAAAAATAGGCTCCAAGATCCGCGCAAGAATAACCGCGGTCAGCCTCGGCAAGGGAGCAGGCATGGGCAAGATAGGCATCACGTGCAGACAACCGTTCCTTGGCGCACTTGAATGGATACAGGAAGAGATCAAAAAGGGCAAGGGAGGCGGCAGTGGAGAAGGCGCTTCGGCCGCTCCGAAGGAGAAAAAGGGAGGCAAGTGAGAGAATAGATGGCCAAGGAAAAGGCGTGCAGAAAGTGCAAGGCCCTCACGAGCGGCAAAGTGTGCCCTGTGTGCAAGTCGACAGACCTGAGCCCAGACTGGTCAGGCATCATCTTAGTGTTTGACCCAGCCAAGTCGCTTGTGGCAAACACGCTTGAAATAACTGCCCCGAGCAAGTACGCGCTAAAGGTCCAATAAAATTTGGGCAGCCTAGACTCGCTTATAGACGTCAGGCAAGCTCTCGCTTCGTTTCTAGAAGAAGACATCGGGACGGGCGACATTACAAGCTACACTACGATAATCCCTGCGGACAAGCATGCAAGGGCAGAGATAGTCTGCAAGGCGGATAATGCAATTGTCTGCGGGCTAGAAGAGGCATGCATCATTTTTGACATATGCGGCTGCAAGGCAAAGGCGCTCGTCAAGGACGGCGCAAGGGCGGGCAGAGGCACGCGCGTCATGGTTATCGAGGGAAACGCAAGGTCTATACTAAAGGCAGAGCGCGTTACCCTGAACCTTATGATGAGGATGAGCGGAATTGCCACGGAAACAAGGGCGCTTGCGTACAAGGCTAGGCCTGTCAAGGTAGCCGCCACGCGCAAGACTGCGCCGGGCCTACGCTATTTCGACAAGAAAGCAGTCGTCCTTGGGGGCGGGCTGGCACACAGGATGCGTCTTGACGACATGGTTCTGATAAAAGACAACCATATCGCCCTCACAGGCGCGCCCGACAGGTGCGTAAGGCTTGCAAGGGAAGGCGTAGGCACCGCCATCAAGATCGAGTGCGAGGCCAAGAGCGAGGAAGAGGCGATAGCGGCAATTTCGGCCGGCGCAGACATTGTCATGTTGGACAATTTCAGCCCGGCGCAGGCAGCCAAGACCATCAAAAACATATCAAAGCAGGGGCTGCGCAAGAAGGTCATCATCGAGATATCTGGCGGCGTAAACCACAAGAACATAAGGCAGTACGCAAGGGCAAAACCTGATTTTATCTCGATGGGCTACATCACACACTCGCCAAAGGCAGTAGACTTCAGCCTTGAAATAATAACGGCGACAGCAAAGAGGAAAAGATGAAAGAAAAGAGTTATAGCAGTTAGGAAAGGGCCAGCATCCTGTCGATGGCGGTCCTTGCCCTGTCTGCGACCTGTTTCGGCACTTTTACCTCATAGACATCGTGCTCAAGTGAGTAGTTGACCTTCTCCAGCGTTATTTTTTTCATGTAGCGGCACACCGCGTCTTCCTTGACCGGTATGAACTCCTTGTCAGGGTTCTCCTTTTTCATCCTGTAGAGTATTCCCGTTTCGGTGGCTACCACGAACTGCTTGGCGCTAGACGCGCGGGCGTGCTTCATCATGCCCTCCGTTGATAGTATATACCCTTTTTGTGCAAGGTCGCCCTTGGCCATGTGGTACATCGTCGATGACGTGCAGCTGCATTCGGGGTGCACTAGGAAATCTGCATTCGTTAGCGTCACAAGCATCTTGTTGATTTCTTCTGCCTTTATGCCTGCATGCACGTGACACTCGCCGGGCCAGATGTACATGTTCTTGCGCTTCGTCACTTCTGCGACGTACGAGCCGAGGAACATATCCGGCAAGAACAGCACCTTTCTGTCGGAGGGTATGCTGTTGACCACCTTGACGGCGTTTGAAGACGTGCAGCAATAGTCAGACAGCGCCTTGACTTCTGCTGTAGTGTTGACGTAGCTCACTACTGCTGCGTCGGGGTGCTCGTGCTTCCATGCGGCAAGCTCGTCTGCATTTATGGTAGATGCGAGCGAGCATCCGGCTTCAAGGTCCGGGATGAGCACTTTTTTGTCAGGGCACAATATTGACGCGGTCTCGGCCATAAAGTGAACGCCGCAGAACACGATTGTGTCGGCGTCTGTTGCAGCTGCGTTCTTCGATAGGGCTAGGGAATCGCCGATAAAGTCGGCAACGTCCTGCACCTCGGGAAGCTGATAGTTGTGCGCCAAAATAACGGCGTTTCTTTCCTTCTTCATCCGCAGGACTTGCTCCTTAAAGTCCATTGCAAGCATGGTCATACTGTCTATATACATGGAAGGATTGATGCTGTCTACATTTAA
Organism: Nitrososphaera sp.; assembly: GCA_035547955.1. Taxonomy (GTDB): domain Archaea; phylum Thermoproteota; class Nitrososphaeria; order Nitrososphaerales; family Nitrososphaeraceae; genus Nitrososphaera. The sequence continues at coordinate 4,609 of DASZTR010000096.1, forward strand.
ACCAGCATAATTGAGGATATGCGTGTCCTAACCTGCAAGACTATAGGCAATACTTGCCACATTTGACGCACAATTGCGCGCAAAGCCACCAGGCTAAAAGAATCGGATGATAAATTAAAGAAATATCAAAAATTTTGTATGAGCAAAAACGTGCGTAAGTCTTGGCAACTTTATTTCGCAGGGTAAGAGTACACTTACAATTGCCATAATGCTAAAGTCGAGCGCGAGAGCGGCAATATTGTGCAGGAGAGATGACAGAGGCATCATCACCCGGGTGTCTGTTTTTTGTCAAACGTGCTCTTGCGCGCATCAAGGATGATGAATACACATATAAATTTCGATTCTCCAATAGGTTTCTGGAGATATTATTACATGCCAACACACGGCTCGCTTACAAAGGCTGGCAAGGTCAGAGGTCAGACACCAAAAATCCAGGCCAAGCCACGCTCGAGCAAGATAGCTAGGAGACGCAACATGGACAACTTTGTCAAACGTTTTGAGAAGAAAAGGCTACCGGGCCAGAAAAAGCCAGAGCGCCGAGGCGGAAGAAGGTAATCAGAAGCAGCCAAAAAAGGGAAGTGTAGAAATCCCTCACTCACCTACATATATTTTTGTGTGAGCACATGCCCGCAAGAAAAGTCGGCATAATAGGCTGCGGCACCATCGGCAGCCAACTTGCCGTTGCAATCGACACAGGAGTGGTAAGGAACGCGTCCCTTGCCTCGCTCTTTGACATCGTGCAGGGCAGTGCGCAACGGCTGAGGGAGAAACTGAATTCAAGCCCCCCAGCTTATTCAAATTTTGACGATTTTATAAAAAGGGACGATTGCGATATCATAGTCGAGGCCGCGTCGCAGCTGGCGGCAAAAACGTTTTCGGCAAGAGTGCTGGACGCGGGAAAGGACATGATGGTGATGAGCGTCGGCGCCCTTGCAGACAAGGAATTTCTCGCAGGACTTTTAAAGCAGGCGGAAAAGGCAGGCCGCAGACTGTACGTGCCCACGGGTGCCATAGCAGGGATTGACGCCATAAGGGCAGTCAGGCACCTTTTGGACTCCGTGACCATTACCACTACAAAGAGCCCAAAGGCGCTTTCAGGTGCGCCGTTCTTTGAGACAGGGAAGGTCAACTTGGACGAGATAAAACTGCGGACAGTAGTCTACGAGGGGACGGCCGCAGACGCGGTCAGGGCCTTCCCATCAAATGTCAACGTCGCGGCCGTCCTGAGCCTCGCAGGCATCGGGGTCGACAAGACGAAGGTCAGAGTCATCGCTGACCCTTCGTTTATCACCAACCAGCACGAGATAGAGGCGAAAGGCAGCTTTGGAGAATTCCACTTTACCGTCAACAACGTACCTTCGCCGGGCAACCCCAAGACCAGCTACCTTGCGGTGCTATCGGCGATAGAATGCCTGCGCTCCATATGCGACGACGGCATGAGAGTAGGGTCCTGACGGCCCTTTTTTACAGTTTATATAGGGTGAAGTGTTTGCGCTCCCTACGTATGAGTTACGGAAGAAGAGATAACTTCGGTCCCAAGCCTGTGGAAATAGGCAAGGAATACGATGTCCAAATCACTGAAATCAGCCGCAAAGGAGACGGAATCGCAAGGATACAGGGTTTTGTCATCTTTGTGAAGGACGGTAAGGTTGGTCAGAACGCAAAGATCCGAGTCACGCAGATCGGACCAAGGTTCGCGACTGCCGAAGTCGTCAACGGCGCAGCCACGATAACCGACAACCCGGCAAGCTAGACTCTGCGTTCTACGAATGCAGATCGTTTCTTTTTTTGTTTTCCACTTTAGCAAGTAAAAACACTGCTTTTTTTGCAGACAAACGAATTTAGGTCAATTACGTCAAACAACACATAGTACGGAGACACAGATATGTCCCTGCGCAACAACGCCATCGCCATCGTGGCAATCTGCTGCATCGCAGTCGGAGGCCTGTGGGCCATAGGCAACCTCACAAAGGAGACAAAAGAGGCAGACTTGTCGCATGTCGAGGGCGTGCTGCTTTTGGCGGAGCGGAACACTTTTAACGACACTAACCCGAGCATCTCCGTGAATGCAGGTGTGCCTGCAAAGCTGGTCGTCGTCAACAAGGACATCGTCAAACATGACCTCCAAATAACAGGAGACAAGACGGCCATACTCAATATCAATACCTTGCCGTTAAACCCCGAGCAGAGCTTTCCTACTGCGATTCTGGCATACAAACCTGGAACATACGAGTATTATTGTTCATTTCACCCGGCCATGCGTGGCAAGATAATAGCCAGCTAGAGCGCGCCTGGGTTCTTCACTATTGTCAGCACATCTTCATCGGCCATGACATGGTCGAGCCCCACCTTCTGTCCTGCAAACTTTGCAGACTTGCCCCACACCATGCCGTACTTGAAGTTGCGTGCCATGCTGCGGTGGATCTTGTTGCAGATGTCCTGCACAGTCGAGCCGTTCTGCATGATCATGGGCTCCTTGTAGTCAGTCTCGCCGCCCTTGGGGCGCATGTATACCCGGATAAAGTCGAGCTTGTTGTATATCGCCTCCTTCACGGCATCGATGTTGACGCTTGCGTCGGCGGATATCGGGATAAAGTTGTTCCCTATCTGCGATTGGACCTCCTTGATGAACCCTTGGTTGACAAGGTCGATCTTGTTGAGTAGTACGAGCGACTTTGTGTATACACGGTTTTCAGACAGCACGTCGATGAACTGGTCGTCGGTCAGGTTTGGCTCCCGGATTATTATCCTGCCATTATGTATGCCATAGACTCTGGCGATTTCTCTGACCATCCTTTCCTCCATTTTGATTGGCACCTGGCAGCTGACCGACAGGCCGCCTGTAGAGGTCTTTTCGATGACGACGTCCGGTGGCCGCTCGTCCAGCTTTATCCCGGCCTCTGCCAATTCCCTCTTTAGCAGGCCGATGTGCTGCGGCGAAAAGACGTCGAGGATGAGCAGCACAAGGTCAGCACCCCTTGCGACAGAGATGACGCGCCGGCCAAAGCCCTTGCCAGAAGCAGCGCCTTCAATGATTCCTGGCAGGTCAAGCACCTGGATTTTTGCGCCACGGTAGTCCATCATGCCTGGTATTGCTGTAAGCGTCGTAAACTGGTACGAGGCGACTCGCGATTTGGCGTTTGTCAGCCGGTTCAGTAGAGTCGACTTGCCGACGCTTGGAAGACCAATTAGGACCACGGTTGCGTCTCCTGCTTTTCTGACGTCAAAGCCGGCGTTTTCGCCCCCGGTATGCACCGTCCGGCCGTGGATGTTCGCCTCCTGTTCTCGCTTCAGCTTGGCGATCTTGGCCTTCAGTAGGCCGATGTGGAACTCGGTTGCCTTGTTTATCTGAGTCCTGTGGATCTCGTCCTGTATGGCCTTGATCTTTTCGGGTATACCCATCGCCGACTAACTAGGGATAGGTTGTCAAAGAGGCGATAAAAATATTGTCAAAGAAGGCAGGTTATGTCAGGTCTTTCGGTTGTTGCATTTTCTGTGGACACTCTCGGAGATAATGATTATGAAGCACGAGAGCTATGTGTACCGGGTTATGTTCTACAGTTAGTTCTTTTATTTTTGCCTATACATATCTACATATGTACATATAGTGCGACGCTTGACTTGGAAAGTAGAGAAATCGGAAAGGGCGGCAGTAGTACGGCGTCAAGAGGACACTGTCAAATAATAGGTTGCTTTCGAGCATCATAATCAAGTATCATAATTACTGACGACACAATAAAACCTTAAAATACCTATATATGTTCTGCCTGTTGAATTTGGATGATATTTGGCCAACTAACCTGCTTCTGCAACAATCATCTTTTGCCCTTTCTCCCTTCTCTAGTGTCGTAGACTACAGTATCTCCAATTTTACGATAGACTAGGATTCCTTGCAGCGCATTTCCGCAACCACATGTCAGTACCTTTACGTCATGGATGTTCCTGTAGCCGCAATTAGCACAGCGAAATGAATAGAGTTCATTTACTCTCCCGTTGCTCTTGCTGCTGCCAAAGTCATTGCCAATGTCTCTTTTGAACTTGTTATATCGGTCGTCTATGCGTGACAGGTTTTATCGCTGTTAATCCTCTGCGTGCACATCATTAAATCTTGGCATCTTGCTGTGGTTGCCATTCATAAAACTCTACTGCGGACGATCTTGCGATGGTTGCGTTTAAAGTTGGTAAATTATTGAGTGTGGCTAAGCTGCTCCGGTGGTGTAGTCCGGTTAAGCATTTCGCCCTCTCAAGGCGGAGATCCCGGGTTCAAACGGCGTGGGGTTCACCCTCGCTGGAACAAATCCCGGCCGGAGCACTTTCTCATCTTTGCCATCCCTATTCAAAATGATTGTCCTGCTGGCCAAGCTTTGGCCATTCATTCAAGCGTTACTGCCTCTGCAGTAACGATGTTACTGCCATTTGTACGCCTTTGAGGGCTCCGATGTTTGACCGTACTACTTACACGGCTGAGGCTCACGGACCATCGAATTAATAGGAACTCAAGAAAAACCTGCTATTATGATGTATCAAATGCGCTAGCCTGGACTCACACCTATTTGATACCTGCTTTTCAGCTTTGCTTTTCTAGAGGGGTAAAAGAGGTCAACACCAAAATCCAGCTAATTGTAGCTACCAGACTTGAACCCAAAAACGGAAGGGAGGTCGGTTTACACTGGAACTGAAGGCCTGTGTAACCAACCACGAATTTTTGACCCTGCAACGACGTATGCCAGAGATATCCCTATTCCTGCGAATGCTGCATACATCAGCGGGAAGGTTAGATCCGATAGATCCATTTTGTGGTCAATTTACTATTTCTTTACGCGCTCTTAAGCTATTCTTAACAATGTTACACAATGGCAAATAGTATCATATGGGAATAGTTATGGCAAATGACAATGTAACTAGGTCAGATTTTGCTACAAACACTGATGACGTGCCAAGATCTTTAAGAGGAAGGGAGAAATTCGACATATCTGAATAGCTACAAAAAAAATACTAGCCCTTTTCTTGAGTAACGAACGTACGAAATACTTTAAATTCATTTTTGCGAAGTGTCTAGAGATAAAATGAGAAGGACCGATCGCGATTACAGCAAAAGAAACGCATCAAATCGCTTCGTATACTCTGGAGCAGCGGCCATGACAGCCCTAGCAGGATTAATTCATCTTTACCTGGCTGCCAACTCTATTTCGCATCACCGTTTTGGGAGCAATGTCATACTATTCTTGATTGGCGGTCTTGCACAGGTCTTTTGGATACTCCCAATCCTAAAGCAATGGGGAAAGTTATGGTATTCAATAGGCTTAGCCGGGACTGTTGCCTTCGTGGCTATCTGGGTCGTAACCCGCATACCAGGAAATCCAATTACTCATAGAGCTGGCGATGTTGATCCGATTGACATCATTACAGAAGTATTCCAACTCGTCTTTATTGGTCTCAGCTTTGCCATCCTAGCAATAGAGAAGAGAAGGATAAAGCCCGAGATAGCATAAAACGATAGAGAGTACGCCATGTTAGCTGAAGTCAGGTTAAAGCAAAGGGCACATGCGCTGGACATGGATATCAGACATTAGGCAATACTATTTCATCCTTGCCAATATCGTTATTTGGTAAATGTGGATACAGACGCAACTGAATCGCACCCGACGACCCTCTGGCTCGAGAACTAGGTCCAAATCACGGCCAGGATACTTGTCTTTTTCTTTACTCAATACACCCACACGCTCCTACATAATCATAGAATTTTTCGTAATTGCCAGTTTTTGCCATTAGGAATGCATGCCCCATTTCTGACGGCAGAAAAAGTATTGTATCCGGCTCAAAAGGCAGAGGCCGATAGAGTGTGCATTCGTATACCCTAGGACCCTTGGAAATCCAGGGCTAATTTATCAAGCACTGAATAGGCATCGTCATCAAGGAGGCCGGTTCCATGCAGTTTGGCGATAGCCTAGTTCAGGACGGCAAGAAAGCGCTTGACCTTGTTTTTGTATTCCTTAAAATCCTCGCTGTTGCCGCTTCTTGAAATCCATTCCCTTTCAGCACCATTATCATATTTATCGTCATTCATAATCGGACCTGCACGACAAATCGGATAAAGATATGCCAGACCAGTCGCATATGCAAAATGCGAGCTTGAACGAAAAGAGTCACAGATGGAAAAAAAGAGAGTCACACGATTTCTTCTTTCTTGGAGTAGATGCGTATACGGTTGCAAGAGTAGCAGCTAATTTGATAAGCCATTTTGTGATAAATATACATGCGTGCAAAAGACGCATGGAGCATGGTAGTACAAGGGCAGCTAGATTGAACGCAGGCAGGATTGCAGACAAGACCTTTGTCAGCATGGACGAAAATACTCTAGTCGCAGATGCCGCAAAAACGATGTACGAAAGAAAAGAATGCACAATCATCGTCACCAAGAATGACTCAGCTGACAAGTCGCGCATTCCAGTTGGCATAATTACAGAAAGAGACATCATACACCGGATAGTGGCACAGAACCGCGGTCCGTTCAAGGTGACGTTAAGAAGCGTAATGAGCACGCCATTGATTACAGTTGACTCTGAAGCCACTATTGAACATACACTGTCAGTCATGAAAGAAAATGACATCAGCCGGCTTCCTGTCATAAACAGAAGGGCCGGCGGCATCATCATGGGCCTGCTCACCATGAAAACGCTCGTAAAGAAAGTTTCAATTGGCATGGCAGGGTAGGCCAAATAAAATATAGTAGCTGGAATTTTGCAGGGCAGGCGCGTGTGCGTGTACATGTGTATGTGTACGCACATGATACCTTTTTTGTGCAGCTGCCGGAACTGCTGGAGCAGCCATGGCCCCTCTTTACAAGCCTAGGAGACAAAAGGCATCACCCGTCATCCAGTTGACCTGCCCTGCGATGGTAATGCCATTCCGACTTGCTTTAAGGTCGTTGCGGAGCTATTTTGCGCGAAAATAATATAGAAAAAAAAGAATATCAAGGATAGAGGGTCAATACCGCCTTCTTCCTGCCAGTTATAGAACCGTTTGCAAGCACAAAATATGTAGATGATGATTATAATATTAGCACGAAAGAGAAAAAGGTTCTGCCCTTCCATTGAGCCTTCTGAACCCAAGCGAACACATAATGAAGTTTTGCTAAGCTTTAGATGGGTTGCAAGATTGCAGGTTCAACGAATTGGCAGATCATTTACCACCCCATTCTCCACTCTAGGCATCACCCATCCATAATTCAAGATTTATGATGAAATAAGGAGATTTTTGTACGACATAATTGCCGATAAGCAGAATGGCAAAAGAGTGCAGATGTGCTGGGGTGCATCTATACAAACCCTGCCTGCAAAGGAAAAACTAGACCACTACGTCTGCGTGCATTTTCCGCCTGTGGTCCTCGGCAGCCTCATAAGTATCAAACTTTTGTCTGCAGATATCGCATCTTTTTCTTTCCTTAATTTGTCGCCGGGCAAGAAAGTCAGCCAAGGCCGTGAGAAAGATCCGTGATCCAAACATGTGCATATTCCCGAGTAAAAATTACCTTTTCTTCCTAAAATGACTTTGTATGGCCGGCGCATTTGCAGACAAGCAAGCCAAAGACGGCAGACATGAGAGGAAACGGCGCAGGTAAAACGCAGAACTTGCACCGCACAGATTTCTCCTGCTGAAACGGACTGGTATCATGCGTTTGCCATCAAGGTTTCTTGATACCATAAACTTGACTCATAGAACATATGCAGGAGTAAAAGCCGACACTATGCGAAGTTTAGTGAATTAAGGTGACACAAACGTCGCTTGCAACCGATCCACTTTAAATTGCCTGTCACGCACTTGAGTCTGGAAAATGTCATACGGCGGAAGAAGCAATTACGGCGGTGGACGAGGCTACAGCGGCGGAAGAGGTTTTGGAGGCGACCGTGGATTCGGCGGTCCAAAACCGGTTGAGACGGGCAAGGAATACGACGTGCAGATCTCAGAGATTAGCAGACAAGGCGACGGGATTGCAAGGATACAGGGCTTTGTGATCTTTGTCAAGGGAGGAAAGGTCGGGCAAAAGTCAAGGGTGAAAATCACCAATGTCGGCGCAAGGTTTGCGACGGCAGAAATCGTAAGCGAAGGGCAGCAAACGCCACCCTCATCATCACCATCCCAACCGGCAGCGGCAACATCGCCAGCTACCGAGGAAAAACCGAAGGAAGTAGCACCACAAGTGAGCGAGGAAGAAAAACCGACCCTGCAAGATTACAAGAGCGGCGGCGAATCAAGCTAGGATAAAACAGAAAAAATATACAGCTAGGCAGGAGGGCAATCCTGTCGGCGTTTTTCTACCACACCGACCAGAATAGCGGTCACAGGCCATTGAAAATGAAGATCTACCGACAGGTACGCGGAGTAGACCAGCGCCGGACAATTGGCGCAGGTGTGCACGCATATGTATATGCGGATCTGGAGTATAAAGGTGCATTCAGGCCTACCCCGCAACACAACTTCTACAATAGCCGAATATTTGTCTATCCCGCAGGCCAATCACTAAGCCGGTCTTTTACATATATAGCGTATTGAGTTGGTTTGTGTACTTTTTCCCCATTTAGGATGTTCTTCAAGAAAAGATGTTGTTTTTAGCAGCCTAGTTCTGGAGATACTTGTCTAGAACATTGTATTTGTTTTTTGAAAAAGGCCCCTGTATGCTCGCTTAATCAATGCTCATGCACATCATCATTATTGTGGAAAGACAGACCCTAACTTTTTGCGAATCGTTTCAACGACCTTGGCCTGATCATAAGGCTGTACGAGTCCCACCAGCACTGTAGTGTCCTTGCCCACGGGGAAGAATATCCCGTCAACAAATTCGTGGTGCACCAGTAAAAAGCCAACCTTGCCAAACAGCCTTTCGTTTGTACGAGTTATGCCTATTACGGTGGCAGTTTGTTCCGCAAGCAGCCGGATGTCCTCTTCCTTGATTTGAGGCACGTTCATCTTGACGTGCATCCCGGTTACCTTCTTTGAAAGCACAAAAGTAGCCACTATGCTCCCATCCAGATCCGCAAGCTCGGCACACAGTTGGTCGTATTTCACTGCATAAACGGCTACGGGCTGGTAAATTAAAAACGTTAAAGCCTTTTTCGGCAGATGATGTGTCGTCGATTATCATAATCCGTAACCGGACGTCAAGTGACCATTCCAAATTTCAATTCAACGTTTCCGTTTCTGGTTACATTGACATGGTAAAACTCGCTTTCTGAAATCGGGATAGAGTCAACGGCTTTGCTTCCGCAGGAAGGGCATTTTGGAAATTCATCGTCGGCAAGAAAGTACGTCGCGCACCAGTAGCACGAAGGGCATAGCACAAAGCTTGCTTTTCTGACCTTCTCCCAATATTTCTGAAAGTGTGGTGGCGACAGCGATGGTGGCGATGATGTTACAATTATTAAGCCATCTCCTCCCTTTTCTGCCGATCAGGTCAGAAGGTCCATCGCCATGCGTAGCTCGGCGATTTCCTTTTCCACGACCTTTCTGTCGAGATCGTCGCTAGCGTATTTTAGCAGAGTTTCACAGGCTTGCAGCTGTGCAAGTATGATGTCTTTTTTGTCAAGGGACAGGGCATGATAAGGATTTGCAAAGTTGTACGTGACCTTTTTTCCACGTTCATTGCAGCCACACGTCTGGGCAATCATCATATGCACAACTTCAGAATCTGCAATATTCATGAGATGAAGAGGACGTTTATCAGATAAATGCAGTTCTGAAAGAATTTTAGCTATACTAAACCCATTTCATGGTTAAAAATACCACTGGCATACACGCAATTATATTAATGTTGCAAGGCTCGGCAGTCCGGTAAATTCTCTTCATTTTTCTCTGCCAACTCAGGCAGGGATAATAGGGGGACTGTACACCTCGTCATCACCCTGCAACGCTAACCAAAGGGCAAGAGTCGTGTAAAAATCTTTTATCGTGCTATTCAACTACGTGGACGCTGTGGAAGCTGGACTTGCATTTTGGACAGTGTGCGTGTACGCTCATGCATTCGATGCAAAAGTCGGCTGCTGCGAGAAATTCAGATTCCGCACCACGGTAAAAGCAATGCTCGCAAAAGCGCTTGGCCAACCTTGCCCCGGAGGAGGCTACCATGCATCTAACTTTTTAGCCACTGCACTATTAAACCTTCTTGCCACGCTTTGGCTTTTCTTTAAGCAGGGCAGCCACCTTGTTCCTGATTTTTGCAGAGTCTCCCTTTGTGGAGGCAGAGATGCACAGGATGCCGTCGCCGAGCGGGAAGGTGAAGAGCGTGACCTTGTCGTGTTCTGTCACGCTGTATCGAAAGGTTCCGAGCCTGTCAGCGTATTGGCGGAGTGTCATGACGTTTGAGAGCGACTGCACATACATCTGCTGTTCCGCAGGGCCGTTGAGGAGCGGCTGAATCCCCTGCTGGAAGCCTCCCTCGACTACCTCACCGTGTGCGTTAACGATGCCTGCAAAGCGAATGTTCCTATCTAGTTTGATAACCCTCTCGCAGAGGCTACGTTGCATGGGCAAGTGAAGCCTGTGGGGCTATAAATCGTTTTTATTTACACGGCAAGCCGCGTTTCTATAGCGTGCCCTTCTTTGATGTGCGCAGAGTAATGGACGTGCACGAGCTCGTTGATGTCTGCGTCCGTAAAGTACTTGATAGAGTACCTGGCAAGGACCATCTTGCAGTCGGCGCAGTATACCTCCTTGAACCTTGGTTCGCCGGGATAATCACCATCGTTTGCGTGAATTATTATCCTGCAATCACCGGACCAGAAAAGTGTCGTGCTTGTTCTGCAAAAAGCGCATCTTGGACGTCTTGTAGTATATGACCTCTCCGCGCCTTTCAATTACTGCCACAACAGCTTCCTTTCCCATCTTTTCAATCTGCTCTATGGCGCTCGCAAAGCCCCTTGCAGTCACGTTTGTGCCTTCGTTAATCCCAAAGACCACGTATTTTGCCGGCTTTTTCTCGTACTCGCCCCTTTCGTACACGCGGAAATCGTCTCCAAATCCAAAGCCCTCCTTTGCCACGTACCCACGGCTGCGGAGGTCGCGGTAGACTAGGAACTTGGTCATGATGTTCCGGTCGTGCTTTAGCAGGTGCTCAAAGAGCGCGTTAAAGGTCATGTCATTTTTTCCGGCAAGCGTCAGACGCTTTGCCTGCAACAGGTACAGTGCCTCGTACGGCTTTAGCACATACTCCTGCCCTTCGCGCTCGCCAAAGCCCCGGGTGCGGAGCTCGTCCTGTGACCTTGTTTCTTCTATCAGTACTTTGCCCCCGCCTGCGAGCTTTGCCTCGACAACTGCAGGCTGCACCACCTCTTCTGTTTGTTGCTGTTGTTGCGCGGATTGTGATTGTTGTTGTTCACCAAATGGTGCAGAAGAAGGAGGTGAAGACGACGAGGACATAACGATTAAATCACAGCAGACTTCCACATTTAAGCATTCAAATTTAGTGCATTGATATGAAGGGAGTAAATTATCGCGAGACGCGCGGGATGCCTTATGTGAGGCGCGAATACATTTCCGGCAAGCCACAGCTCAAGATCGCAAGGTTTGCGTCCGGCCAGGCAAGCCAAGATTATGATTACAAGCTCGAACTAATAGTCACGGAAAAGATCCAGATAAGACACAATGCCCTTGAGGCGGCTAGGCTGGCTGCAAACAAGAGGATGGCCACGGCAGGCGAGATGAGCTTTTTCTCGATGCTCAGGGTTTATCCCCACGTCATACTCAGGGAGAACAAGATGATCGCAACAGCAGGTGCAGACCGTCTACAAGAGGGGATGCGCCGCGCTTTTGGCAAGGCGACTGGCCTTGCGGCTAGGGTAAAGCCGGACCAAGTCATATTCGAGGCGTACGTCACTGCGGCAAACCTTGCGCTTGCAAAAGAAGGATTCAAGGTCGCATCAAGCAAGCTCGGTTGCCCGACCTACACGCGCGTCACTGCGCTTAAGCCGCAGGTCGCCAAGATAGAAGAATAAAAACAAAGAAGTTTTTTCTTTTCTTCTTATTATCTCTATAGTTTTGCAACCAGCGCCCTGATGCTGTCAGAGTTGCAAGCGCTCTTTTCCCCTTCTTTTCCTCTTCCACCGGTCGCCTTGCAGATCAGCGCGGTGATGTTGTCGATTTCTACATTGATTGCCTTGCCTATCGCCGAGTTGGGATTGCTTAGTTCTGCCTCTACCTTGTCGTGGGTCATATTCTGGATGAGCTCCGGGCTATAGCCAGCTCCAACCTGCATATACTGGCCGTCTACCAGTAGAAAGGGGATCATCTGGTCGGGGTTGTACATGTCCAAGATTTCGTAGTCCTTGTCGTCAAGCTCTTGCATCGGGTCAAAGTTGCGATCCGCAGTCTCTTTTCCAGCAAACTCTACAGTGTCGCTTGCGTATTTTGCCCTTGCCAAGTTGAATGTAGGAACGTTGAGGTATTTTTCGTCGTGGTCGGCGCTCTTATCTTCTGCCACGCCTTCCCACTTGCCGAAGCGCTCTAGCGCCTTGACGATTGCCCATCGTTCTGCCGCGCAGAACGGGCAAAAGCCGGCACCCATGAAATAAACCAGAGATTTCCCGCCGGGCCTCTTTAGTGGCTGGTCTGTCACGTGCATAAACTTGCCGACGACCCTCTTTGGAACGAAACTGCTACTCACGCTTGTTTGGCGGCGCCGTTATTTTATTAAGTGTTTTGAGGATTTCCATTCTAGCATATGCTTTCGGAAAGGTAAATAATCTCCTACCTTTTAGCTGTCCCATATCCATTGGCGCTCAGAACCCTTACCGATCTGGACGACGGCAAGTTTGGCGGAAAACGGGTGTTTGTTAGGGTCGATTTCAACGTCAGCGTGAGCAACGGTACCGTAGGCGAGGACTACCGCATCCGCATGACGATACCCACGATAGAGTATCTCACAAAGAGGGGAGCAAAGGTCATCCTTGCGTCGCACCTTGGCAGGCCGGACGGCCGCGACGATGATTACACTCTTGCGCCGGTGGCAAAGCGCCTGTCAGAGATAGTCGGCAGCAGGCAGGGTATGAAGGTCAGGTTTGCGCACGACTGTATAGGCCAGTCGGTTGAAAACGAAGTCAACAAGATGAACAACGGAGACATACTGCTCCTTGAGAACCTGCGCTTTTACAAGGAGGAAGAGGCAAACGATTTGGAATTCTGTGAAAAGCTTGCGGGACTTGCAGACATGTATGTAAACGACGCGTTCAGCACGTCGCACAGAAAACACGCCTCCACCTACGGCATGGCAAAGCTCGTCGATGCAAGGCTTGCCGGCTTTAACATGAGAAAGGAAGTCGAGTACCTGTCGATGATGAAGAACAACCCTATAAAGCCTTTCAAGGTAGTCGTAGGCGGTGTCAAGATAAAGGACAAGATCGGCGCGCTGGAACATCTTCTCATGAAGGCAGACAAGGTGATAATCGGCGGCGCGGCGGCGTACACGTTCCTCAAGGCCAAAGGCTTCAAAACGGGAAAATCCCTAATCGACAACGAGCACCTGCCGTGGGTCTCAAAAGCCCTTGCGTCGTACGGTGACAAGATAATGCTCCCTACAGACCACGTGGCAGCCATATCGCCGGCAGACACATCGATAACAATGGTTAAGGGCGACATACCTGACGGTATGGCAGGCTTTGACATCGGCAACGAGACCATAGAGCGCTATTCCGCAGAGGTGAGCGGAACAAACGGCGCAGGCATGATATTCTGGAACGGCCCTATGGGCATGTTCGAGGTCCGGGCATTTGCAAACGGCACGGTAAACATCGCCAAAAGCATGGCTCTTGCGTACTGGCGGGGCGCAAAAACGCTAATAGGAGGAGGCGACACGCTAGAGGCAATGAAAAAGTCTGGCGTCGCCGAAAACGAGGTGAGCCACGTCTCGACGGGAGGCGGCGCGACCCTCCGCTACCTTGCTGGCGACGAGATGCCCGGTGTATCGGTATTGAACGGCCAGTAGAGCAGTAGTAGTGGTAGTGATAGAGAAGAACAGACGCGAGCTATGGAATTAATTATCATCGTCACTATTATAAAATACGGGGCTGTCAATAATAACGTCGACGGCCATATTGTCATCGCCTCCTCTACAGAGGGTAATCATGCACATCGACTTTGACTATTTTTTCGCCCAGTGTGAGGAAGTCCGCAAGCCGGAGATAAGGCAGAGGCCGGTGCTGGTGTGCGTCTTTTCCGGCAGGACGGAAGACAGTGGCGTGGTGAGCACTGCCAACTATGTGGCAAGAAAATACGGCGTCAAGTCCGGCATCCCGATCCGGGTCGCCAAGGCAAAGCTTGCGGGTATAGACGATGCGCTGTTTCTGCCGCTTGATGCAGAGTATTACAGGGAGGTATCCCAAAACGCGATGGCTGCCATTAGAAAATATGCTGATGTCTTTGAGCATTTAGGGATTGACGAGTGCTTTATCGACGTGTCAAGGCGTGCCGCTAGCATGAATGATAACAATAATTTTGACGCCGCCGCGGCGCTTGCGCGTGCTATTAAGCAGCAGGTACAAGAACGCACGAAACTGACTTGCTCCATCGGCGTTGCTCCAAGTAAGATTCTTGCCAAGATAGCGTCTGACTATGACAAGCCGGACGGCTTGACGGTGGTCCGTCCAGAAAACGCGCTACAGTTTGTCTCTGCCCTTGACGCCGACAGGATACCAGGCATAGGCCCCAAGACCCGCGACAGGCTTGCAGAACTTGGCGTCAAGACCGCCGGTAACCTTGCGTCGTTTGACTTTTTCAGGTTGATAGCGGAGTTTGGCAAGAAAACTGCGACCTACATTCACAATGCCGCGATGGGGATCGACGATGAGCCAGTCATTGAATCGGCAGAGGGGGAGCGCAAGCAGCAGATCATGCGCATAATCACGCTGAAAAAGGACATCCAGAGTGCAAGAGAGATATACGCCGACCTGGAAGAGATATGCAGGGACGTCTACGAAAGCGCAACCGTAAAGAAGGTGGCATTTGGATCAGTCGGCATAATCCTGATCCTTGGCGACCTTGAAAATGTCACGAGATCGCGGGCGCTCAAGGCCCATGCGTCAAGTTTCGATCTATTGCATTTGACGGCAAAAGCGCTGCTCGACGAGACAATAGCAAACATTGAGAGGAAAAGGGGCGTACGCAGGCTTGGCGTGCGCATATCGGATTTTCAGGACAGCACAGGACAGGGCACGCTGTCTGATTTTTCATGAAGAAGGAGCAGAGGCAGCGCCGGCCGTTTCTTGCTGCTGTTGCTGATGCAGCCTGCGCATCCGCCTGCCCTCGGTGAACATCACTATTCCAAGGTAGATGCCAAGCCAGGGGAGGAACATTATCTCGCCCGCGACAGAGTGGAACGCCTCCCACTCACTCGGGTTGACTGTCACAATGAGTGCGTACAGCGTCAGCGACGTGATGCGCACGATGTTGACGGCCACCGTGCCAAACGTGCCAATCACAAAGTAGATGAGCTTGCGCTTTATCGGTATGTCCATCTTTAGCAAAAAAGCGAGCATGACAAGTGTGTAGATTATCATGCTGTGGACTCCTGCCGACGGCCAGAACACTTCCAGCGCGAAGGGTCCGTGCAGACCATTTAGGAGGAGCATATTGCCGTGCGCACTCGCGACGTTACCTCTGCCGATGTCCATGATGCTAGAGTCGATAAACCTCACCACCGCCTGGTCGATTTGCAGATATACCGGTACGATGACTTGGAGCGGGCCCAGTGTATCATACGGAAAGAACGCGTCAAGCGACAGAATAATGGCGCTTCCTGCAAGATATATCGCACCTGCAGGCGCTATCTTGTACCATTTCCTGCCAAACAGGACCGCAAGTGACACGCCGACAAAGAGAGCCATCACGCCAAAATCCCACATGAACATCCAGCTACCAATGACTTCCTTGCGGACCCCGGACGACAGGCCGGCGTCCTGGATAGTGTCGTGCAGGCCAAACGAAAGCGCGGCAAAATAGCCGATGGTCAATACGGCAAGGCCGGCGACGACCAGGAATTTTTTCTGGCTCACCGGTTGCCGAAGCCCCACAAGCTCGGCCGCAATAAAGGCCATTGCAAAGGTGAAACCACCCCTGCCTTCATTCCACGAAAGGCTGAAAGAGTCAGGGTAAACGACAAGCGTGAATATTATTGGCGATACGAGAGCAAGCGTGACAGCGACGCTGGAATTTATTCCAAATATCGTAGGGGCTGCTGCCTGCTGGCGCATTGGGGAAGAAGGAGGAGGAGAAGATGCAGCCCTGTCGCCGGACAAACTGCCTTAATTTTGGGCAGCTACAACATAAAAACGTTCTAGGCGCTCTTTAACGCTTCTGAAAACCACTTGGGCACCATGTCCTGCGCGCTCTTTAGGAGGAACGTGATGCTGGAATCGAGTATGTAGGTGGTGGCAAAGTCGTCAGCGCTCCGGATAGACCGTCCGTACGACTGCGCCAGTCGGAGCACCGTGTACCACGTGTACCAGCGCTGGTCTCGGTCCTTCATCGCGGAGACCTTCCTGTCCGTCAGGTCAGGATACGGCACCTTTGTGATTATCTGGAACCTTGACAGGTCATCCTTCAGGTCCACGCCCAAATGCAGCGAGGGCGATATGAGCACCGACGGCTTGGCGCTCTTGTAGTGCTTTTCAAGCACCTCTTCTCTGCCAAGCGCCGAACCGGTCTCAATAAGCCTGGACGCGTTTTCCCGGCTGACGTTATCCTTGATGTACTGCAGCTGCGAGTACGACGTTGTATGGATTATACCTTTTTCGTTCTTGTGTATCGTCATGATGTTGTCTATGGCCTTGGCGATTTTCGGCATGCTCTCCTGCATGGACCGGGCGTTGAGCCACGCCACGTTCATCAGGTGTATCGGCCTGTTCTTCACAGGGAAATCCGAGTCGCGCACCTGAACGAACTTTACCTGGTCAGACTTTAAGCCGGAGACCTTGCAAAGGTAGTCTTTAGAGAGAATGGTCGCGCTCATGAACAGGTTTACCGTTCCCTTGTCCAGGATTTCGCCAAAGTAGCCAGAGGTTTCAAGGGGGGTCAGGGTGGCACGCGCGAGCTGGTTCTGCGAGTCGCGCTGGATGCTTGACACTATCCAGTTCTTTTTGTTCGAGCGCATGTCGTGCAACAATGCTTCAAGGTTCTTTTCTTTTGATAGCGCCTCTATCAGGTTGCGCTCGGTGTACGGCTCGACTACCCTGCCCCGCTCGATTGCATCTGTCGCCTGCTCGATAAATTTCATCATTTTGTCCTGGAGGGACGAGCAGAACTCCATCCACGGCTCGATGTCCTCGACGTTCTTTTCAGGCATCTGCACTCGAGGGAGGAAGCGCAGCGCATTCTTGTGCACCGTAAAACTGCGAAAGTCGCCCACCTCCGACTCTATCTGGTGCGCCTCGTCCATCACCAAGAGCTTGCGCTTTTGCGTGGTCCCCGTGTAAAAGATGTCTGACAGGAAATATCGGTAGTTATAGACGGTGTGGCTTGCCTTTGCGCCTATCCACCTCTGGTGGAAGTAGTGGCACGGCCGCCATTCCAGCTCCACAATCTTGGACTGCTTTTTCAGCTTGTCCGCGTATGCTTTTTCCGAAAGCGGATCCAAGTGGATCTGCTCGCCGGGCGTTCCCTCCCCTATCACCCGGTAATCCAAGAGCCGCGTCTTGTACGCGCAGTCGTACGAGTCGTCCTGCACGCAGGGGCCAAAATCGCAGTTCTCGGCAAGGCCCATGTCCTCCTTGACTATGCAGGGAAAGTTTGACCTGCCCTTTACCTCAAACACGAACGGAAAGTCGCGCTTGTACTGCGCCTGCAAGTCTTTTGTCGCGGTGCAGATGTGCGAGCTCCCAAAATATCTTGCAATCGTGATAGCCACAGGGGTCTTGCCAAAGCCGGTGGGCGCCTCTAAAAAGATGTTCTTGTAGCCGGACTTTAGAGCAGATTCCACCTCCAAAAGCACGGAGCGCTGCTTTTCGCGCATGTGACTCAATGGAAAGTATGACAGTATTGACATGATGGCAGTGTTGGCACCTGCTCTCTCAGCGCGACGTACTTTTTAAGGTTGGCTCGTAGAGCCAGCACCGGACGTACCCCGTGCTGGTCGTAAACTCGGGCGGGTCTTTCTTGCACACCTCCATTGCATGCGGGCAGCGCGGATAGTACCTGCACCCAGCCGGTGGGTCAAGCAGGACGGGCGGGCTGCCAGGTATAAAGCGGATCTTTTTCTCGCCAGAGTGCAAACGGGGCACCGCGGCTATCAGGGCCTGAGTGTAAGGATGACGGGGGTTATTGTAAATGTCATCAGTCGCGCCGGTTTCCACCATCTGTCCTGCGTACATAATCCCTATCCTGTCAGCTATCTGCGACACAAGAGCAAGGTCGTGGCTTATCAGGATCACCGTGACCCCCTTTTCTTTGTGCAGTTTTTTCAAAAGCGCAATTATCTGCGACTGTACAATGACGTCGAGCGCCGTGGTCGGCTCGTCAGCGACCAACAGATCCGGCTCCATAAGGAGCGCCATTGCAATCACCACACGCTGCTTCATGCCGCCAGACAGTTCGTGTGGGTAGCGCGACGCGACTGCTCCGGGTACAAGGCCCACCTGCTTTAGAGACTCGGAGACCTTGGCGTCGATGTCGCCCTCATAGCCGTGAATTTTCAAGAGTTCGCGGAGTTGGCTTGCCACTGTATAGACAGGGTCTAGCGCGTTCATGGCGCCCTGAAAGACCATCGCCACCTTTTTCCAGCGGACGCCCTTGTCAAAGTCGCGGTCGGTCAATTTGGAAATATCCTCGCCGCCAAGGATGATTGCGCCCCCTACCATCTTGCCGGGAGGCTGCATCGAGCGCATCAGCGCCGAGCCAAGTGTGCTCTTGCCACAAGCAGACTCGCCCACTATTCCAAGGGACTCGCTCTCGGAGAGTGCAAAGTTGACCCCATCTACTGCCTTTACAGGGCCAATCTCCGTAAGGTAGTACGCCGAAAGATCCCTGACGACAAGTTTCTTCTTATTGTCAGGGTCGCCTACGGCAGAAGATGATGATGAGGAGGAGGCAGACGGCGGCATTCTTGTGATTGATTTGAAAATGCCTGGCTCAGTATAAGAGGGTATTGAAGGTGAAGATGCTCCGTTAACTTTGGGCAACCCGTGTATAGCTAGGCACATATCCTGATTTACCATCGTGATAGGCGAAAGAAGACGGGACACATACAGAGGCAGGAGACGGTTTTTGCTAAATTCTTGGCTAGGGAAGGTGGTCAAGTTAGTGAAGTCACTCAATATCCCCAATTATTCACAAAATTGAGTGATTTCAGATCACATGTAATTCAAGATTAAAAGTAACATTAAAACCCAGACGGGCCCCGCCCTCAACAAACCAATAAGGATACCACACCATGAGGGCGGGGCATTCTCGCTGTTGTTCAAGGATGTATGTGTGTGTGCATTTGTATGCATACACGTTAGGTATGTGCATACGTCTCCCCGTGTGCTCGTAAACTAGGGAGCGGGCAAACGGATACGGACACGGTAAGTCTCTACCTAACATATGCATAAGCGACGACCCGCATTCTTCTAGCTTATGAGTGATTCAAAAAATACAAGATTAGATATTTTATTTTTTCGATAGCGGCAAATATCCCATGTGTGTCACCCTGCTGCCACTTCTCGGGAAACAGCAGCGGGGGCCGATTCATGACACTCGCCGTCAAATGATTGACTGGACTCTGCGGAATCACTTGACAGCGTGCGATTTAGTTTTCATAGTGCTGCACTAGACGCCTCGGAAAGTTCTGTTCATGAGTGCATTAATTGCTATAACGCGCGGCTGGCAAGCATTTTGCGAAAAATCTTTTTGTAACAACACGACTCCTAGACAATACAACATATGCTTCAAAGCCAGCACATGCACCTCTGTCCTGTCAATAGAGAAGTCCTTTGCCGGCTTAGCATTGCTACTTTTCTATTTCAATCGGCTTTTGCACGAGCCATCATCCCGAGAGTTATAAAAAACGCCGGTCGAATCGGTCACGAGGTAACAGGAGATTCACACCATTTTGTTTTTCATATGAACGTATCACATCAATTTATCTCAGAATTTGTGGTGCTTCAATAGTAGTAGCATTGGAAGACAGAAAGGAAGAAGACCGAGGTAAACTTAGCACCTTTGTGACAATATTTAGACTCGCATTTGAACATCCCTGTCTTTTCTTTTACACTTTTAGAAATTTGTAATCTGGTACTAAGGTCAAGAACCTTGGCACTACACTGGATATAATGGTGCATGGCCAAAGGTATGCGGGAGAAGTGTTAGGGGGCATCGCAAATCCAATATATGCCAACAATACATATTGCATAACATGCAAAAAGAAGCGGCCACTAGGAACTATATTTTGTCCAGAGTGTGGAAGAAGGGTACGCACTCACAGCTTTCATCGCAAGAAACCAGATGACAGGCTAGAAGTTGAAAAGAATGTGCAAAGAAAAGGTTTATCAGGACGATAGAGGCAGCGCGCGCTCTTTCTATTGGCCTTCGTTGTTTTTGCCGCAGGATAAAAGGTCGCTCTGCCACTTGTCCAACGTATCTTTTAGCGTGCCACTACCTGTCATCAGGTAGAGCCTGTCAAGCATCTTGATGTATTCAGGATGCAGATAGGATGGCACTATCCTATCTTTAGACAACGAGTAGTACGTGCCGCAATCTACTGT
>DASZTR010000097.1:0-8047 GCA_035547955.1 Nitrososphaera sp.
AATTGGGGCATTGGGTGAAGGCGTAGCAGTATTGACATTTGGTTTTGTCAAGTCATTGGTGGTAGAAATGGTGACGTATTGTATTGCCCACCCTACGTTGCCATTGGCGTCAGTGGCCGTCCACTTTATAGCAGTAGTTCCTCTTGGGTACAGGTTAGACGAAGTTGCGTTGTTGGCTATGACTGGGTGCGAGTCGATGTTGTCAGTAGCAGTCGCAGTGCCCAGCGAATTTACAGTCGCCGGGTTGTCGGTGGTGACAAGCGCAATGTCTGTTGGCGGAGATATGACCGGTGGGACATTATCGATTATTGGCGGCAGCGGTATCTTTGCCACGGTGGAGAATGTCGTTATCCTGTATCCCTTGCTCTGGATAGCCGTGATGAGTGTGTTCAGGTCGTTCAGCTCGTTTTGATCGACCGAGTTTGTCGGCAAGCTCGACGAGTCCTTTACCGCAAAGTCCTGGGGGTGCAAGGTGACGACCGCATAGCCATAGCTTGCGATTGTATTGTCAATCTGGCCTTCAATGGCAGAAAGTGAGGCCTTTTGCGGCGGGTCAAAATTATAGTCGTAATAACCCACGGCCTGCGGGAGGTGATAGACACCAAACTGGTCCTTCAGGTCAGAGCCTGTAGATGACTTGTATACCTTGTTGTTTGGGCTGTTTGGATTATCAGGATTGTATATGCTTGGGAGCTCCAAATCGAACTCGGAGCTTATTATCTTTATTCCAAGCTGGCTCGTCGCGTTGAGCGTGTCAAGGTTGTACGAGTTGTACGGCGGTATGAATATGTTGGACTTTCTGCCCCACAGATCCTGTATTTTCTGGTTAGCCATCTGGAGGGTGTTCTTCTGGTCTTGGAAACTTAACGTAGAATAGTCAACATGGTTCCATCCGTGGAGGTCCAGCTCGAACAGGTTTGATGATACGCCTGCCCTGACCTTGTTTACCACAAGGGGGTCGTTGCCGACGAAATTCATGACCACGCCCAAGGTGGCGTTTACGTTCCTGTTGATGAACTGGTCCATCACGGCTGTCTGGACGGAATTTATCCAGTAGTCTTGGATGTCGTCCACCCTCAGAATGACGCAGTTGCAAGCGCCTGCCAAAGCTGCATTCACCCTTACGGGAGCCGTGACAAGACCGAAAACAAGGATGACCATGAAAAGCAATGCAAGCGTATACCGGAGCGGATGCCTGTTGCAGCCGCCCCTTCTCTGCCTGCCTCTCCATGTGACGCCTGCACGTTCCATTATTATATTTAGAGGCCTCTTCCCTTGGATATACCCGCGATTGTCATTATAGTGATATCTTGTGGACTATGCTGCCATTTGCAGCATCAAGAACATAGAAACCACTCAAACTATCATGACAAAATAATAGAGCAATATTCTACTTGTGGGAGGAGCCTCTGTCTTTTCGGGTAGTACATTCTTATACCAACAGGCTGAAATTATGATTCAGCATGGTTTTGTTAAGGCTAATGACATCATATTTTGGAAAAAATGAATGATACTTTAAAAATTGTCCATTCTCTTTTTCAAAAAGGTCATAGTCTTATCAAGTTTTATTATGTTGAATTCCTCGTACGAAAGCATTTAGACCATGCCCGCAATAACATCATCAAGTCGTTCCTAAACATTCTTGGAGAATGTCATGATTCTTCATTAGCTGACATACTCCCAAGGCTAAAGGCCAAGGGGTTTTTACGGTCGCCGTCATCATCATTATCATCATCATCCTTATCATTATCATCATCATCTTCAGCGGTGCCGCTTTAGGCGTATCAGTGCTGCCTTTCTGCAAATCTAGCCTGTCTTTGCAGGATCGACCTATATGCTCGTCAGGATGCAATGCGACACAGGTTTACCTATGTTAAATGAGGCATTTACAGCAAAAGCAGCATGGTCAACGTGCCCACAGCTATAGGACACTTGAAGTTCATTCCATCCCTGTCTCCTATGTGTATATTTATGTGCCCCCGCACCTTGAACACGTCTTTGATGTGTGTTTGTGTGTGTATGTATGTGTATGTATGTGTGTATGTGTACCGTGGGTCTCTCTCTCTCTCTCTATATAAGAGACTGCCACTCCCCGCAACCTGGCCTTGTACTCTATGTCATATTTTGCAGCTGGTAGAATGACCAATTGTTCAGAGAATGGCGAAATGATTTTTTGCTGTCTTGGCTCTCTTGCGGATGTTCGTCAACTTTTAAAGTTTTATTCCAGAATTGCCGTCTCTTGCAATCTGGACTAGTTTCTTGCTGATGTGGTGGTTGAGATTCCTGATCAATCTCTCTTGTCTGTTCTTTATCTCCTTGACCTTCCCGTATTGCTCCTGACTTTGGAGTTTCCTGCGAATCTCTCTGTATTTGGTAGCGCTGTGGTTAGCCTCTTTTCCGAACTTCCAAATCTTGCCTGTTTCGGAATTTGAGACTATGGCAACATGGCCTGTGATATTGAGGTCTACTCCGATAAATCTGTTAGCGGGTGTTTCAGAGAGTTCTGGCACAATCACGCTGACATTTAGGCGTATTCCACGTCAAACTCTATCTGGTTAATTTTTTCAAATCCTGAAAAGTAGTAGTATGGCAATTGCAATCTCAAACACGGGATTGTTATTCGTTTGAGCGCCTTGTCTGCTTGTTGTATAGCCTGAGAGGGGAAAGCCAGGCTGACTCTGCTGATCTTCTTTGCCTTCTTGTTCCTGCCGTACTTGCGTTGAATCTGATTTGCTATGGCGGATTTTAAACCGATATGTTTGACATCTTTACTGGTAGTTGTCCTTGTCTTGATGGCAAATTCTGCAACCTTTCTTGCAAGCATCAACTCGTTAGAAAAGTCTCTTCCGTGCTTTACTTTAAAGGTGAGTATCGACGACAACCGCTGTACTAACCTAAAAATAAATCTCAACAGCAGTATACATATAAATAAAGACGGCCGGTCGTCGGGATGTATTGTTTACAACAGGACAACGCTGTACTAACCTGATGGCTCGGGTGGCGATTCATCCCGCGTCTAAAGAACGTGGGCTTTCTGGCCCCTTCATTAGGTAACTAAACTACGTGCGGTATCGCTTCTCTTTCACATTAGAAAAACTTGTCTTCCTGCTCTTATTATTCGATCGAGAGAAAAAACTTATTTTGTTGCACCCTTATGGTCGAAGGCCATCTTCACCAGCTGCTTGTGAATCCTTGCGTCGCCTGCAAGCTCTGGGTGGAACGCGGTCCCGATGATATTCTTTTGCTTCACCGCGACTATCTTGCCCGCGTGCCTTGCTATCACCTCTACGTCCTTGCCGACTTCGCTTACGGCCGGCGCCCTGATAAAGACGCCCCTGAACGTTCCCCCCTTGCCGAGCATGTCTATCCTGAGGTCAGTCTCAAAAGAGTCGTTCTGCCTGCCAAACGCGTTGCGCTCTATTACCACGTCTAGGTTGCCTATCGTTTTCTGCTTCGTCTCGCCGATGACGTGGTCATACGCCCTCTTTGAGAGCATTATCATGCCTGCGCACGTGCCAAGCACCGGCATCCCCTCGGCAATGCGCTTTTTTAATACCGGCAGGGAGCGTTGGATTGCGGCAAGCGCGCTCTGCACCGTGCTCTCTCCGCCCGGCAGTATCAACGCGTCTATCTTTTCCACGTCTTCTGCGTACCTTACAAGCTGGATCTTGCCGTCTACCTTTAACTCGTCAAGGGCTTGCCTAGTCGCGGCCACGTTCTCCTCGATGTCGCCCTGAAACCCAAGGACTCCTATCGTGATTGTATCGGCAGCAGAGCGGTTGCTCAAGCCGACTGTCCCCTTTCCTGCATGCGCAGCTCTAGGTTCTTGGTATCAAGGCCAAGGAGCGACTTTTTCTCGTCGACCATCTTTTGCGCCTCCATGACCACCTTTGCGTCATCGTAAAACGTAGTAGCAAGAACGACTGCACGCGCGCGTTGCGCCGGGTCGTCAGACTTGAATATCCCGGATCCTACGAACACGCCGTCGCAGCCCAGGTTCATCAGGAATGCCGCGTCAGCCGGGGTGGTTATGCCGCCTGCTGCAAAGTTCACCACAGGGAGCCTGCCGAGCTTTGCCGTCTCTTCAACTATCGCAAACGATACTTTCAACTCGCGCGCCGCTTTCATCAGCTCCTGCTTGTCGTCGTCAAGGTAGTGCGACCTTATCCTGCGGATCTCGTTGTTTACCATACGTATGTGGGTCACCGCCTCTGCCACGTTGCCGGTTCCTGGCTCGCCTTTTGTGCGTATCATTGCCGCACCCTCTTCGATCCTGCGCAGCGCCTCGCCAAGGTTCTTGCCGCCGTTGACAAACGGCGTCGTGAAATCCCACTTCCAGATGTGGCGCTCCTCATCTGCCGGCGTCAGTACTTCGCTTTCGTCGACCATGTCGACGCCCGTGACTTCAAGTACCTTTGCCTCGTCTACGTGGCCGATCCTGCACTTGGCCATTATCGGGATTGTGACTGCGTCCATTATCTCCTCAATTACCTTGATGCTTGCCGTCCTTGCGACTCCGCCCGCTTTTCTCACGTCGTACGGCAGTTTGTCGAGCACCATGACTGCGACCGCGCCTGCTTCCTCTGCTATCTGAGCCTGCTCGACGCTTGTCACGTCCATGACTACGCCGTGCTTTTGCATGTGTGCAAAACCACGCTTTAGGAGGGTAGTGCCCCGGACCGCCTTGACGTTCTCGCCTGCATCTGATGATATCTTGATGCCCTTGGCGCCCGGCTCGCTTGCGACAAGCGAAATGGTGGTCATATTTCTTGTTACGGCTGCAATTCGCTAAAATGCGTTATATAGATATTGTTCTAGGAGATGCTAGACAGTTAGGGGATGTGGAAAACCGGATACGTACATGTGTCACTCTGCGCATAGATGCTTTTATGAACTCTGATGAATGCCATGATTATGAATATTATTATGCCCAGGCTCAAAAAAGAGTTGTCACCAGAACAGCATGGAGAAATACTCCGAGTTTTACAAACCCGCTTTGAGAAAAACGTGGAACGCCATAAAGGTCTTGAGTGGTCCAAAGTACAGGCAAAGCTGGAAGCTAGTGCTGAAAAGCTGTGGTCGCTCCATGAAATGGAGAGAACTGGCGGCGAGCCGGATCTCGCTGGTCATGATAAAAAGACGGGCGAATACATTTTTTATGATTGTTCTGTGGAAAGTCCCAAAGGGCGCAGGAGCCTTTGTTACGACCATCAGGCGCGAGAGGAAAGGAAGGAACACAAGCCAAAAGATAGCGCAATGAATATGGCAGATGCCATAGGCATTGAGATTTTAACGGAAGAACAATATCGCGAGCTGCAGAAACTTGGAGAATTCGATGTAAAGACGTCGAGCTGGTTGAAAACACCTTCAGATATTAGGAAACTCGGCGGCGCCATCTTTGGTGATAGACGCTATAACACTGTCTTTGTGTACCACAACAGTGCGGAATCTTACTATGCAGCTAGGGGGTTCCGCGGCTCGCTAAGGGTCTAAAGAGTCAGGGTAGCTCTGGTTTTTCATGTCCCTTGACCCCTCATCCAACCCTCCCAAAGAATCTGTTCTATCTGCTATGTCCTGCTTTTGATGATGCCGTCGAGCTGGTCGCCGATGTTTGTTATCAATGGCGGGATAGTCCCGTCGTACGCGTCAGGCTCGACCCAGCTTATTGTCTTTTGCCTGTCCGGGGTCTTTACTGAAAGCGAGTAGCTGAGAAAGTCGCTCGCGTTTTGCGACTGCAGATAATCCGTGTTCGGTATGTCCATAAACCCAGTTTCAAGTATCAGCCCTTTTATCCTGGCAAGCTCGTCTGCGTTGAGTGAAAACTGCTGCTGATGCGACGCCGGCGCGCCGCCTTGGCTCGGATTCGTCTTTGTGTATGTGGCAGAACCGTCCCTGTCTATGGACAGGGTTTCAAGCTGTGCAGTCACGAGCAGGCTACCGCCTTCTCCCTCTTTGATCATGTGTTGTCTGTTATACTCGATTGTGACGTCCTGCTGCTGCGACGCCGGAGGCTGCTGGCTTACGTTTGGAAACGCGATAAGGACAGCCATAACCACGACGATGCCTGCGATGGCAAAGACAAACTTGTTGACCAAATGTCGTTATTGCCGCCGCTCTTCTGCAGGCATGCTCTCCGTATTAAACAATGTGCTGATGATGACAACAGCTACGGCAGAGCAAAAGAGATATAGCTAAAATTGCCAATTTTCTATTGATAGCAAGTATTTGTCATCAAAAGAAGAGGCAGCAGTGAAAATAGAGACGACTCCCGAGCTTGTCAGCAGAGTCTATTCCAAGCTTGAAACAAACGTAGCCACGTTCCGCAAGATAACCAATAACAGGCCGCTCACGCTTGCCGAGAAAATCCTGATAGGCCATTTTGACTTTAGCAATAATATCTATGATCCGCAGAGGGGCAGGAGCTATGTCTTTTTGAATCCCGACAGGGTCGCGCTGCAGGACGTCACTGGCCAGATGACCTTGCTCCAGTTTGCGCAGGCAGGGTTGAAGCGCGCAAAACTCCCTACCACCGTGCACTGCGACCACCTCATTCAGGCCAAGGTCGACAGCGCGACTGATACCCGCTTTGCTATCATCCAGAACAACGAAGTGTACCAGTTCCTGGAATCTGCATGCCGCAAGTATGGCATCGGCTTTTGGAAGCCGGGAGCCGGAATCATCCACCAGGTAGTGCTCGAGAACTATGCGTTCCCCGGTGGCCTAATGATCGGGACCGATTCGCACACGCCAAACGCGGGCGGCCTCGGCATGGTGGCGATAGGAGTAGGCGGCCTTGACGCTGCTGAAGTCATGGCCGGCATGCCGTGGGAGCTCCTCTATCCTAGGCGCATCGGCGTGTACTTGAAAGGCGAACTGGGCGGCTGGGCCGCACCAAAGGACGTCATCCTCTACGTCGCATCGAAACTGACCGTATCGGGAGGCACGAACGCGATAATCGAGTATTTTGGGCCCGGAGCAAAATCGATCAGCTGCACCGGCAAGGCGACGATAACCAACATGGGCGCAGAGATCGGAGCCACCTGCTCTGTTTTCGCGTACGACAAGCGCATGGATACGTACCTGCGTGCTACAAACCGGGGCACGATTGCCGACCTTGCAAACAAGCACAAGGCGCTCTTGACGGAAGATCCAGAGGTCGAAGAGGATCCAGCAAGATACTTTGACGAGGTGATAGAGATCGACCTATCAAAGCTGGAGCCGTACGTCGTGGGCCCGCACACGCCCGACCTCGCAAGGCCGATATCGCAGATGGCGCAGGACGTGAAAAAGAACAACTATCTCGACAGCATCTCTGTCGCGCTAATTGGCAGCTGCACCAACTCTTCGTACGAGGACATGTCTCGCGCGGCCGACATCGCCGAGCAGGCAAAGGCTCATGGGCTAAAGACGCCAGTGTCGCTGCAGGTGACGCCAGGCTCGGAGATGATCCGGGCGACCATAGAGCGCGACGGCCAGATGAAAACGCTTCAGGACATCGGTGCAAACGTGCTCGCAAACGCGTGCGGCCCCTGCATCGGCCAGTGGAGCAGGCCGGAGCTGAAAAAGGGCGAGCCAAACACGATTGTCACTTCGTACAACCGCAACTTTCCCGGCAGAAACGACGGCAGGCGGGAGACAATGAACTTTATCGGGAGTCCGGAGCTGGTCATTGCTCTTGCGCTCGGAGGCCGGCTTTCATTCAACCCTATGACCGACGAATTGACTGCTCAAGACGGAAAGAAGTTCAAGCTGCATCCGCCGAGGCCGGCTCCTGAAGTCCCAATGGACGGCTTTGAGGGCGCCAAGGACGCCTACGTGGCGCCTGCGGCCGACCCTGACAGCGTGCAGGTGGTCATCGACCCCAGCAGCGATAGACTGCAAAAGCTCGAGCCGTTTGCGCCATGGGACGGCCGGGACTTTGAAAAGCTGCCGGTGCTCGCCAAGACCAAGGGCAAGACCACAACAGACCACATCTCACCCGCAGGCGCCTGGTTGACGTACCGCGGACACCTTGATAAGATAAGCGACAACCTCCTCCTTGGCGCTG
>DASZTR010000098.1:0-6697 GCA_035547955.1 Nitrososphaera sp.
GCGCCTTGGGCATCTTCATGTACTCGTTCATGTATATCAAAAGCGAGTAGTACATGAGTTTCATCACTTCTTCAGGGCTGTCCACCTTTACCTTCATACTGTCAGTCACGTTGGCAGCCACAAGCGAGAGCTGGGGCGACAGGAGCGCCTTGTCTCCTTCAATCCGTATTGCGCCCATGTAGAGCAGATCCTCGATTGCAGAGGCCGCCTCTTCAATGCGGCTGTTGTTGTTACTATTATTGCCGCTACTATTTTCTCTGGACATGCCTTTTTATGTTGCATTACACAATACTAATTGTTATTGCTCTCCACTGTTGTTCAGGTTATTGTTGTTCTTGCCCGCGACGTTCTTGTAACCTGCCACAAAGTCAGGATCGACTATTCCCTGCACGACATACGGCTGCCCTGTGGAAAGCACGATGTCCATCGCGACCGCGCTATAGGGAATGTCAAACAACTCTACCTTGGCAGGGTCGTCGATTTCAAGGACTTTGTTGCACTTGCCTCTCTCGCACGCAAACCCGTACACCTTGCCAATCTTTCTGTGGCCAGAGCCGGCCGCACGGCCGCCTGCTGAACCGCGCGATTCTTCGACCATCAGGACAAAGATTTCATTTTTAGCGGGCCGGTCAAGATAAACGTCGCTCTGCGCCACTACCAGTTTTCGCTGAGGCAGTTGCAAGAGCACGTCCAGAGATTCAGGGTCAGACATGAAATATTCTACCCGGTTACTTGCAAAGGCCGTGCCGTATATTTTTCTTGTCAGGCTTTTTTTGTGTTATTACTTGCTGCCGCTTTCCATCATAGAAGCGATCCCTATTTTTTGGGTCGTCGATATTCATTTCGGGGTGGAGCTCCCCTTGGCCCCAAGTGTGAACGTGGCTTCTGCCGCCGCGGGTATCCTGCCAACGCCGGGCTGGTCGAGCACAAACAGGGCGGTCCATTCCCGTTCAATTCCATAAGATACGCGGCCTCGGCCTAGTTGGCGCTCATGTAGCTTTCCATGTTGGATACAAAGTTCAGATCCTGCACTGCCTTGTTGCCTGTTTAAGTAAGTAAGATTGCCTTTATGACAAACCTCATATGCTGCCAGACAGTAGCCGGCGGTCGATTTTAAGCGTCGCGGAAATCATCGCAATAGATATAATACATTCAGAGCGCGATATTTATGGTATGGCACGAACATTATCATCCCCTCAAGTCCTGAAAACGGGCGCAGCCGCACCTGATTTCCAGCTAAAGGGCGTTGACGGCAAGATGCACTCGCTCTCGGAGTACAAGAAAGGCAAGGCGACCCTTGTTGTTTTCATCTGCAACCACTGCCCATTTGTCAAGGCAAGGATAGGCGACATCGTTGCGCTCCAGTCAAAGTTTGAGCCCTCCCAGCTTCAAGTAGTAGGTATCAACAGCAACGACCCGAGCTACCAAGACGAAGGGTTCGACAACATGGTAAAGTTTTCCAAGGAGTACAGCCTGAATTTCAGCTACCTGATCGACGACAGCCAGGACGTCGCTCGTGCTTATGGTGCAGTGTGTACGCCTGACCCGTTCCTCTTTTTCGATGGCAAGCTGGCGTTCCACGGCAGGATAAATGACGCAATGGAGCCGGAGGCCAGGCCGACCGTCCCGGTGATGGAGAACAACATCCGCGCGCTCCTCTCTGGCAAAAAACTGGAAAAGGATTTCGACCCGTCTATCGGCTGCTCCATCAAGTGGAAAAATTAGCCGTACTGGTAGACTACTCCTTTTTCTCCCCTTGGGTGGTGCCAGTCGGTTTCTTTGGCGCACGTCCCGCACTCTATGCAGGCCTCGTGCTGCAGCACTACCTTGCCGTCTTCGAGGGTATAGCATTTCGTAGGGCAGAGCGTGACGAGCTTTTTCATGAACTCCGACTCGGGGGTTGTGACTTTGATATGCGACTGCCTGTCGTCGTCGTACTTTAGGCTGGCGACCCTCTCTGCGACGCTAGGTAGCGTAGGCACGTATGATGCCGTAACCTGCTTGCCGAGCCTCTGCGCGATTTCAATCGGCACCTGTACATACGTCTCCTCAGATTCGACCAGAGGCAGCAGCTTGTCGTAGCCGAGCATGTTGGCAAGGCCTACTGCAAGGCCCCTAAACGCGCTCGACGACATCAGCCGGAATATCACGCCGTAGCGCTGGCCTACGATGTCTTTTGGCACGTTCCTTGCGGCGTCAAGGAACGTCTTTAGGTAGTCCTTGTCAATTTCACGCATGTCCCGGGTGTACGGGCTTGCCTCCACCTGCTGCGAGTAGTATTCGCCCATGTATTCTGGTGCAAAGTTGTTGCGGTCTATTCCCCTGGCAACAGATTCGGCGGCCCTGATGGCGTCGTCGATTCCGACGTTGAGACCCTCGATCCTAGGGCCGATGAATACACCCCTCCCGGCTGCGTCTCCCACAAACAGGACGTTTTTGTGGTATGGCTTTTTCATCATGCAGCGCTTGCCGTCCGGGATGAGTTTAGTAGAGTATTCCAGCTCCACATAGTCGGTTTCAAACTTGGTTCCATACTTGGACTGCAGGTCGCCCTTTATCGACTCTAGCCTTGACATTATCTCGTCATCCGACTTGTACCTGCCTGATTCTATCAGCTTCTTGCGTGCAGAAGGCGAATAGTAGGCGTCGCGTAGCTCGTTCCACGTCTTTACCAGCTTGCTAACTGCAAACTTTACCCGAAGCTGCTCCTCCTTTGGCAGGTTGCGGTCTATTTCCTTCTTGACCGGCACCTCGTCTTTGACAAACTCTGACACGAGTGAGTTCTGCAAGAGCGCGTCAACTAGCGCGCTGGGCTCGGCGGGTTTTTCTACCAGTGAGTCGAAATGGTAGACGGCACCGACAGAGAGCGTGTCGCGGTTGGTGTAGACGAAACCTCCGCCGATGTGCCCCAGCGTAACGTCACCTGCAAACAGGTGGGCTGCACCTTCATCAGGGCCTATGCCAAAGCGCCCCTCAAGAAGCTGCTCAGGCAGCTTTGCGATTACCTTGACGCCCTGGTACAGCTCCGACGGCAAAAACTTGGGTCTCGCCCCTGTCATCAAAGCTATTTCTGAGTTGACACCGTCTGCGGCGATTACTGCCTTTACCTCGAAAGGTTCAAGCTCATCCGTTTCTATTGTTATTGTGTTGCCGTCGATATTACTATTGCCATCCCAGCTCAGTGACCTGACGTGGACGCCTGACACTATTCCCCCACCGACCTTCTCTGCGGCGTCGGCTGCCTGCTTTGCAAACCAGGCGTTTAGCCTGCCAAGGAGAACCGAGTATCCAAAGTTCGCCTGGTACTCGTGTACAGGAGTCATGTCGATTGCAAAGTCTCGATCCTTTGACACGGCGTGCAAGACGTATTTTGTAATTTTGCGCTCTACCGGCGCCTCAGAAAGAAAGTTGCCGTACACGTCCTCGACGTTGTGCACCTTGCCGTGCTTGGGCTTTTTTGAATACAGTATCCCGCCGGAGACGTTCTTTGTCCCCACTTGCCCACCGGCTTCTATCAGGATGGCTTGTTTGCCAAGGTCAGCGAGTTTCTTTAGCGCGGCAAGCCCTGCCGAGCCTCCACCGATCACCGCGACGTCGTAGCGCTCTGTCGGCATTTTCTATTTCCTCGCCTCCATTGCAGGCTTTAGCGCCCGCAGCTCTGCAATAAGCGCAGGTATCACATCTTCCATCCTGCCCTTGATGAACATGTCGCACTCGTCTTTTATCGGTGACTCGACATCGGGATTTATCGCGACGACAAAACCAGATTCTTTCATGCCGGCGATGTGCTGCATGGCGCCGCTGATGCCGGCGGCGATGTACAGGAGGGGCATCACCTTCCTGCCGCTCGTGCCTATCACCCTGTCAGGTATCATGTAGGTTGAGCTGATGCCCTCGCTCACTGGATATGGCTTTTTTGATATAGGGAGCGACACGCCGACTTCGCCGTCAAGTTCTTTTGCAAGCTCGACGACCATCCTAATATTTTGCTCCGGCGCGTCTTTTATGCCCCTGCCAAAGCTCACCACGGCTTTTTTGCTATCATAGTCGACTGCGCTCTTGACTGCCTTTCTGCTCAGCACCTTTACCTTCAGGTCGGCAGGATCAAACGTCGGCGCATATTCTAGTATTACGCCTTTTCTCGAAGTGTCGCGCTCTATGGGCTCAAAGACTCCCGGGATTATGCTGCAGGCCTGTGGGTGATAGTCCCTTGCGATTGCAGGGTTGCGGTTGTCAAGGCACAGGATGGTAGTCCAGAGAAAGCCGGAAAAGTCCGGCCGGTACATTTCAAGCGTCCTTTCATAAACTATGGGCTGGCCCTTTGTCTTGTGCTCATGCCTTATCTCAAGGTCTCCGATTACAAGCTTGTTGATGTCAGACGCAAGTCCAGAGTCCAGCTGAACCATCACAGTTGAGGACAGCTGCCTGCCAACGCTGTCTGCGGCAAAGAACATATACCGTGGTTTGAGGAAATAACGATGACTACCACCTTCAGGCGAGTCTGCGAATTTTGCCACAAGCGACTTGTCAAGTGCTATCTGGGATACGACCTTGGTGTTGACGACGTTGCGCGAGTATTTCAGCTCCGGGCTGTCGGCATATATCACGACATCTGCGCCGTGGTATACTAGCTCGTCGCACATAGCACGCACACCACTGCCAAGGATCACTGCGACCACTTTTTCGCTTGTAGAATATTTCTTGTTGTAGCCGTCCATCAGGCGCCTTGCCTCCCCAAGCATCTCCAGGCTGACAGGTACCAGCTTGCCCTCCTCGTGCTCTATTACTACGTAGAGGTGTTGGTACTTGTTGTTATTATTAGTATTAAGCTCCTTCGTCTCTGCCTTTGCCGTCATTTTATGACCATTCCTCCAAGCACTTCGTGGATCTTGGCCGCCACCCTTTGCAACTGCTCGTGGTTCGAGCCATCTATTACCTCGGCCTTTCTGCTCGCTTTGGCCCGGGGTATCTTTTCCACCTTGTACACAATTGTGGGCGAGCCGGGGAGGCCGACCTTCTTTGGGTCTACCCCTAGCTGCTGCGCGTTGAACGTCTTAAGGTAACGCTTGTAGTCAGCCGACCTTTCCTTTGCTTCCTTTTGGTACCTTTCAAGGGCAAGCCTCTGCGAGACCGTGTCAAACGACGGCTTGTACGACGGGTCGATTGCGATAAACACCGGAAGAGGAGCTTCCACCTCCTCGATTATGTCGTAGACGCCCTGGAGCGATATTAAGCGCGTCGCCCTCACCAGCCGCCTCTCCACGTCGATGTCATAGTCCACGACGTGCCCAAGGAACGTATAACCAAGCTTCCATGCGGTCTGCGGCCCCGTCTGGCCGGTCTCGCCGTCAGATGCGCGGTGGCCGGAAAAGACGATGTCAATCTTGCCATCCATCTTCGATATCCCCGCCCGGAGGGTCTCTGCAGTGGCAAGCGTGTCGGCGCCCGCAAACATCCTGTCGCTATAGAGGTGAAGCTCTTCTGCGTCGCAGGTGAGCTGCGCCTGCGCAAGGGCCGCGTCCGCGTTTGGCGGACCCATAGTGCCCACCGACACTTTTGCTCCGAACTTTACTCTGGCATAAAACGCGGCCTGGCAGGCGATGGCGCTGTGTGGACCAAGTATGCTCTTGGTCTCGGCCCGGTTGAGCGTACCGTCGGCATTGTAACTGACGTTCCCTTCCGAAAAGTCTGGCTCTAGCTTGACGATAGCGGCGACGTTAAGGTCCGGCATAATTCGTGCTCCCCTTTATTTCCATTGTTTTCCTTTAAATGGATTTGCCATTTATGTTAGGCGGCGGTAGAGGCAGTAGTAGTAGTAGTTGTCGCCAAATGATTTTGCGGCGATCGCAGTGCCTCGTACGCCTTGCGAAGCCGAGTGTAAAAGCCGGGCATGGCAGGCGCAATCATTGCGTAGGCAAGGTAAAAGTCCTCTGCCTCCCGAATGTAGCGTTTTTGCTTTTCATGACCGGGCAGGCAGCTACAGACAAAAGCCATGTTGTTTAGCCGGTCTGCGAGTTTTATCGCCTTGACATCATAGTCTGCATTTGCAAGAGTGTCGCAGTAGTTCCAAAAGCGCGCGGATTTGCGCTCGTCGTCAGTTTCGCCAGGAAACATCTCCAGGGGCTTTACCTTCAATTCGCTTGCTATCCTCTGCACCTTTGCCCCAAAGCGGTACGCAAGGTACGCTTCAAACCCGTACGCCTTTGACTCGTGCAGGTTAAGGATGCGCTCGTCGTCTTCCATCGCGTCGTGCAGTATCGCTGACGCGACTTCGACGCCTGTGATGCTCCGGTTGTTTGCCCTGTAGTGCGCCACCACGTCCATTGCAACCGGCCACGTATGGGTTTCAAGGAATGACGACTTGCCGTCCTCTCTGGCAAGCCCGGCATGTACCTCCTCGGCAATTTCCATGGCACCTTCTATCAGGCTGTCGGGCCGGAGTCGGCCCTCGTTTTCAAGAAAGGAGAGGAATTCATCTCTGCTCGCCTTGGCGATGGCAATAGTAGCAGCATCCTCTGCCATGCCACTCTATCGTGGAACTACAAGAAAAGATTTGCTAAAACTTTTTTCAGTAGACAATTGATTCATAACTCTTTAAAATCATCGGCCCGTGCATATATCCCAGCGACCGGCGCTTGCCGTACCGTTGTTGAGGCTCGGGTGGTGGTGTCCTTGACGCAGGCAAGCGTTGGCGCTC
>DASZTR010000099.1:0-5834 GCA_035547955.1 Nitrososphaera sp.
TGATGTTGTCAATCCCTGAAGGCTCGCCAAACATCGCATAGTCCAGCCCAATCTTGCTCTTGACCAGGTTTTTCACTCCTGTGGCGTTTCCCTCCTCGTCAACCACTCCTGCAAAAATCACGGTGCCGCTCTGCTTTGGAAACTGCGACGCGGCAAGGAGCATGGCTATCAAGGGGGCCTTGGCATCAGACGCCCCTCTGCCGTAGAGGTACCCGTCCTCTATTCGCACCGGCACTTGGCCTGGCACCGTGTCCATGTGGCCACACAGCAGTATGCGCGGCTCGCCAGTCCCCTTTGAAGCGATGACGTTTCCGACGCTGTCTATGTTTACCTGCTCAAAGCCAAGCTCGTTTGTGCATTTGTCCTTTATCATGTTGGCAAGCGATGCCTCAGACCTTGAAGGCGTGTAAAGCTCCAGCGCTTTTTGCAAAAGCTCGACAGCATAGCTTGGCGATATCAAAATCCTGCTTACCCGCTTTTCTTGTTCAATGCAAGGGCGTAATCGACCATTTGGCCCGGTATGTCCACCCCAGTCACGCGTACGGTGTTCTTGAACTCCGTCGTGTTATTTACCTCATGGACCATCAGGCCGTCTGTGTCGCTTTCCATCAGGTCGACGCCCACTATCTGGCCACCAACGGCGCGCGTGGCTTTTATGCAGATGTCCTCAAGCTCTTTTGTCACGGGGCAGGACTCGGCGCGCCCGCCAAGGGCCATATTGGTCTTCCATTCGCCATTGCCAGAATAGCGGTAAATAGCCGCAATCACGCGGTCTCCGACTACGATGGCGCGGATGTCACGGGACGGCCTCTTTACAAACTCTTCAAAATAATAGATGTGATATAGCGGGAACATGTGCTCCCTGTCCTCGATTACCGCCCGCGCGGCGTCCCTGTCTCGTAAAAGCCCGATCATCCTGCCCCAGCTGCCTACCGTCGGCTTTATCACCGCGGGGTAGCCAAACTCTTCAAGCGCCGCCGCTGCAGATTCTTCTGAAAACGCGGCAATCGCCTTTGGCGTGTTGACGCCTGCCTTTTGCAGCTCCATATGGGCAAACAACTTGTTCCCCGTGATGCTTGCGACTCTGAGCGGGTTTATCACACTTGCACCAAGGCCTTCAAATGCCGCTGTTGTGTGTAGGCTCTTGAAATATGATACTGACCTCTGGAGCACCACCCTGCCGGCATATTTTTTCCGCTTGCTATCACTATCATCATCGAGACGCATCGTCAAGTTTTTGATGTCGACGTTTTCCGTCTCGACGCCCTTTTTCTTGGCCGCCTCGATGAGAGACTTTTCCTCCCATCGGATGTTGTCGTACAGTATTGTGAGCGAATTGCCGCTACCTGCGCTCACTGACCCCAGTCCTCGCCGACAACCTGAGCCGGTTTTATGTCAAAGCCCCCTGATGTAGCTTTTACCAGCTCGTAGCTGGCGCCGCAATCAGGGCAAGTGACTATTTCGCCCTCTATTGAGTCGGCGGGAACCTTGATCTCTGCGTCGCATTCTGGACAGTTGACCATCTCTGTTCTTCCTCTACTCCTTCTGCCCTACTTTCATGGGCGCGTCATTAAGTATCTTTCTCTCCAGCCTGTCGTCCAGGTAGAGCTCCAGTATGTCGCCCATGCGCAACTCCTTAAGCCCCTTTGCCAGCTGCTCCGCCTCATGCATGCTAGTCTCAAGACCTAGCAGCGACAGCAGATACGCCGTGCCGTTCTTGCCTGCAAGCTCGCCAAACACTATCTTGCGTCTGTTGCCTACTGCTTTGGGCTCTATAATCTCGTACGCGGCAGGGTTGCGCAGGATTGCCGCAAGGTGCGTGCCTGCCTTGTGCTTATAAGCGCTGTCGCCGACGATTGGCTTTGACTCCGGGATGCCGAGGTCGACGTACTCTGACATCGTCCTTGACAGGTCCTTTGTCATATGGAGGCGCAGGTCGTTGTTGGTCTTGTATATCAAAGATAGCGCAACCGCAGTCTCTGCTAGCGCTGGGATCCCCGTACGCTCGCCAAAGCCGTCTATTGTGGTGTGTATCTGGTCTGCCCCTGCCTCGCAGCCGGCAAGCGCGTTTGCCAGGGCGAGCCCGACGTCGTTGTGGCAGTGGACGTCCAGAGACGTCCGGGTCCTGTCGATGTTGTCGTACACCATCTTTACCAGGCTGAACATGCCACGCGGGCGCATGATGCCTACAGTATCGGGGATGCTTATCCTCTCTATCCCGCGCCTGTTCATCTCCTTGCACATCTCGACTAGGAACTCCGGCTCTGTCCTGCTGGCGTCCTCCATCGTAAAGCGGGCCTTTAGCCCGTGCGACTTTATGTAATCGGCGACTTCGAGCGCACGCGCTTTGGCCTCCTCCCTGCTTATCTTTAGCTTAGCAGCAAGGTGTATGTCTGAAATGCCCATGTAGGTTGCGACCCATGTAGCGCCGCAGTTTATTGCGACGTCGACGTCAGACTTTATTGCGCGCGTGTGCGCTACAATGTCTGCTCGCAGCCCTTGCTTGATTATGGTCTTGGTCGCCTCCGCGTGGTCCGGCGACACGACCGGGCTTATCTCTATCTGGTCGACGCCAAATGAGTCGAGCATCCATGCTATCTGGATCCTCTGCTTTATGGTAAAGTTGACACCGGGGTGCTGCTCACCTTCACGGAGCGTGCTATCTAGAATCCTTATCTTGCGGCCCGAAGTAGCGGCGTCTGGGCCTCCCATCCTGTTGTACATGTGCGCATAGTAGTTAGGGTCATCTGATTTTAGCGACATTTCTGATACCCTGTAACTATATTCGGACTTGATATAAATCTTATCGCAACTAAAACAGCGCATTCCGTCGATTGTTTTAGGGAAAACCGTCAAATGCAAGCATCAATGGCACGAAAATCGGACTCTGAAAAGGTCTAAAGTGCGCTAACGGGCGCTCGGCTGAGCCTGCTGATACGAGGCGACGGTTTTCGCAAGGCCGTCTAGGCAGCTCTTGACATATTTCCTCCTTTTCTGCGTGGCCTTACGGTATCCTTCCAGCCTTGACCTTGCCAACTTTATCATCCTTTCCTGTTCTTTTGGATTAGGCGAGCCTGCGGACCTGCGGAGCAGGATTGACCTTTCCGGTGTCATTTCTTTTACTATCTCTGCCAGCTCGGCCGGGTCAATCGCTTTTCCCTCTTGCATGGCTTGGCCTGTCGCCAGGGCGATTTCTCTGGCGTTAAGCGATGCAAGCGGTGCGTCCCTTTTTGCAGCAAGGGCGACTAATGCGCCAACGACCTTGTGCGCGCTGCGGAACGGCACGCCTTTTTCTGCCACGAGACGCTCGGCAACGTCAAGCGAAATCGCATAGCTCTTTGCCGATGTGTCATGCATCCTCTTTTTTTTCACGGTAAGCGTGCCTATCACGCCTTCCATCACCCTTACGGTGCTTATCGCATCAGCTGACGCCTCAAGTAGCGGGGGTTTGATGTCCTGCAGGTCGCGGCTGTAGCCAGACGGCAGGCCCTTGACTATTCCGAGCATCGACACAAGCCTGCTTGCAATTAGAGCGGCTTTTGCACGCGTCAGTTCCAGTGGGTCCGGGTTCTTTTTCTGCGGCATTGCGCTCGAAGTCGAGCTGTAGCGATCGTCAAGCTCCACAAAGCCAAACTCTTGGGTGGACCAAATTATGAGGTCCTCTGCCATCCTTGCAAGCGTGGATGCGAGTATCGCAAGTGCCGCGGTGTATTCCAGAAACGAGTCGCGGGAAGTCGTAGCGTCAAGGGAATTGCGCACCAGCCCTTCAAACCCAAGTAGCGCGGCCGTGCGCTTGCGGTCAATCCCGATACTCGTCCCCGCAATGGCGCAGGCCCCAAGCGGCGACTGGTTTACCCTGTCAAAAGTGCCATAGATGCGCTCAAAGTCCCGACATAGCGCGTCGGCATACGCAAGCATCACATGCGAAAAAGTGCCCAGCTGGCCCTGCTGCAAATGAGTGTAGAGCGGCATTATGGCGTCTCCATTCCTCTCTGCCTTTTTTACCAACGCGTCGATGAGGTTTGCAAGGGCAGCGCACAGTTCGTTGATGTCGTCGCGTACCTTCATCCTGGTGTCGAGCACCACCTGGTCGTTGCGCGAGCGGGCGGTGTGCATCTTGCCGCCTGCGTCCAGGCCTGCCTGCTTTATCACAAATGCCTCCAATGCCTCGTGTACGTCCTCGACTCCCTCTGTGTCGATGAGGCCGGGGTTGTTTTTTGCTTCTTCTAGGGCTTGCAAGATCTTTTCCAGCTCATGGCGGCTTATGATGCCTGTCTCGTGAAGCATCACCGAATGGGCCTCACTTCCCAAAACGTCATAATAGAGTATGGACTGGTCGTGATCAATCGACGAGAGGAATGCTAGTGCGTCATCGTCCATCCTGCCCTTAGGCCTTGAGCGGTACACGGAGGTGCATTATTGGCGTTTTATTTTAAGATTCAGCAGATGTGCCGCGGCCAGGAAGGAAATTTGTAATTTCCAAGGGAGCCGGCAGGGAGGATTAGTGATTCCTGTGGATGTGACTGAAATTGAAAATATTGTGTATCCTTGTACATTCCGTTTATGACAAATATCCTACAAACAGCTAGCTGGCGTCCATAAGCTTGTTAACAGAAGCTAGCTAGGGCGCTTCTATACATTTTATTATCAATCAGCTCTACATGGAATCCGCGTTAGCACCACCTGTACGCCTGATAGAATACCCAAACGACCTCTCTGGCTGCGACTCCCTTGAGATAGGGAGCAAGCGCCTTCTGTACATGTGCTCAAACAGCGACGGCGCAGCAGGCAAGAAGAAGCACTTTGTGATCGTCTTGGGCTACTATGCGGGGCAGAGAGAAGACTTTGTCACAAAGGATCTGATGGAGCCGATAGACGACGACTTGAGCAGGGCCGCAATACGGGAGGCACTTGCAGGTTCACTTGCACAGGAATATGCTGGCGCGAAGGTATTCTTTCTCTAATTATTTTTGTTAATGATTAAATACGGTAGTTTTGCATGTATTTTGTGAGATATATAGTATGAGTGGTACAAACACCAAGAGCGGGAGTAATAGTAACGCTAATCCTTCTTCTGTTGCTTCCTCTGCCCAAAAGAGTAGTAGTGGTAGCGACGACCTACAGCAGACACGCCGGAAGATTTTCGACGAGCTGACCAAGATAGTCGACCCTGAAATAGGGGTGTCGATAATGGAGCTGGAGCTTGTGGACAAGGTCGACATCAATTCGGGCAAGGTCGCTGTCGACTTGCACCTGACCAGCCCATTCTGCCCCGCAGTGTTTGGATTCAAAATAGCGCAGGACGTCCGTGATAATATCTACAAACTCTCTGGTATCAACGACGTCAAGGTGCAAGTGAGCAACCACTTTATGGCTGACGCCATAAACAAGCAAGTCAACGAGAGCAAATACCCCGCAAAGCCCGCAACCTAGAGATCTTTTTTTCTCTTTTATTATCTCCTTCTATTGTTATTGCTCTCTGCTTCTGTCCTTCAGCTCGGCTATCTTTTTCTCGTTGCTTGAGAATCCAAGCAGGTGCCCGCGCAAGAGTTGTATGCCAAGCGCAGGATCGACTCCCTTTGGGCAGACGACGCTGCAAGAGCCGGCAAAGTGGCACCGAAATATCCCGTGCCTGTCGTCCACCAAGTCTAGGCGCTCCTTCGAGGCTGTGTCGCGGTTGTCAGCAAAATAGCGGTATGCCTGCGCGAGTGCCTGTGGTCCGGGGAACTTTGTGTCCATAGCCACTGTCGGGCAGGCGGAATAGCAGAGGCCGCACTTTATGCAATACGAAAATTGCAGGAACTTGTCTATTTCCCTTGAATCCTGCATGACTC
>DASZTR010000100.1:0-11784 GCA_035547955.1 Nitrososphaera sp.
GTATGTATGCACGCATTGTTGAGGATACCAGAAAAGAGGTTGCCCGTTTCAGAACAATCTTTAGAACAAGATTAGCTCCACTATATTATGAAAAATGCTTCCTTAATGTATTTCTAAGCCGTGGCTGGCGACTTGAAGAAATGGAAGACGCGAAAATTTACGCATTTACAGCTCTTGCAGTGATAGCGGCCATTTCTTACGCCATCGTAGCCGTCCCTGTACAAGCTCAGACACAAGGAGTCCAACCGCATTTGAGCCGATATATGCACTATGCTCAACCGACTGCCGACGGCAACAACAATAGAGATGGCACCGACAGCACCACTGCCATGCCCTGTCATACATAAATAGCACGGAAGTAGCGGGACAGACGGAGACAATTTACTTCGCCACTGCTGCTATAGAAGGACGTACTCTACTCACTGCATCTGTGTCTCCAAAAGGAAGAGATGACGCTGGTAATGGCGCAGCAAAAACAGCGAGTCGGCCTTGCTGTAGATTTTAGAGTGTACGTTTCTACATTATTTCTATGAACAGACTAACGTCTTGGTTATTTTCATGGACGGGATTGAGAAGAAGGTTATTTCAGTGTAATAATTCGTAATAATAGTAACAGAAGATGGGTATAGACAAAGGAATATGACAGCATGAAAGAAAAACTGCTATCACTGCCCCTCCTCTTCGCCTCCATCGCAGAGAGTGGCAATGAAGCAAAAAGGAAAATTTTCATGAGGCATGTTTTACTTATTTTTCTTCCTCTATGCTTGTACGGTAATTGTAGCCGTGCTCTTGAAGCCATTCATCGATGTCGCGCTTATTTGGTGGCTGCCGTTTGTTATGCCTGTTGGAAGAGTTGCATTTGCCGTAAATGCACCGCTGGCATCTGTCGTAACTTGGCCGCTCGTGACAAGAGTGTCGTTGTCAATCATAAAGGTTACTTGTTGATTTATGCCAAATCCCGAACCCTTGATAGTAAGCTGGCTTCCCGGCTTAAGTGTAGAAGGCGTTAATACGAGTGTTGCATTGTTATTTGTTAGAGTGGGTGTTTGATTACCGCCAGAAGAAGATGTCTGATTGCCTGTAGAAGGAGGAGGTGGCGTAGCTGATGTTTGGTTGGCTGGTGGCGTAGCTGATGTTTGGTTGGCTGGTGGCGCCATCGGAGGAGCAGTGTTGTTGCCGCCCTTGACAAACAGGCTTAGCTTTGGGGGTGAATTGACCTCTGTTACCGTCAAGGTAAATGTCAGACTACTTGTACCGCCGTGGCCGTCGTCAACCTTGACCGTGACTGTCGAATTGCCATTGTCTGCTTCACCGGGCGTTCCGGTAATTAGGCCAGTGGCAGGGTTTAGCGTAGCCCACGCTGGCAATCCTGTCGCATTAAAGGTCAGTTTTTGGGCAGGAACGTCAGTATCGTTTGCCACTACCTGTATAGACACAGGCGACAGCTCTGGTACCGCTACATCCCTTGATACTTGGGCATATGCGGGTAAAGGGGCTGCCGCTGCCCAAGCCACAATTGCCAATCCTGCGACTGCCAACAGAGTCGGAAGCAATATCTCCTGTTTTCTTAATGTGCTTGACATCGTAGAGTATTAGTGCATCAAGAATTCAAAAGAGTTGAGAAAGAAGAGAAATAGGTTTTTTGCATCTTAAGAGAGATGAGATTGAGAAGGGGGGAAGGATACAAAATATTGTGGTAAACCATGCTACCGCCCTTGAGCCAGGATTTGCCTTTTTGATGCCTTAAAAAGGCGGTCTCCTGTATATGGTTACTTTTAGAGAGAGAAAAATTGCTAACCTTTAAAGCATCAAGAATATTGCTAATACCTTGTATTGTCTT
This sequence comes from Nitrososphaera sp., assembly GCA_035547955.1. GTDB lineage: Archaea > Thermoproteota > Nitrososphaeria > Nitrososphaerales > Nitrososphaeraceae > Nitrososphaera. Next base: position 1,841 of record DASZTR010000100.1, read on the forward strand.
CCGCCTCTGAAACCAGACCACCGCATCACCAGCAGCTTCCCGAAGAGGGCGACATAGTAATTGCCACAGTCAAGGACGTCACAGGTCATGGAGCGTACGTCACTCTAGACGAGTATGGCGGGATTGTCGGCTTTCTCGGCGTAAGGGAGGTCGCGACAGGATGGGTACGTAACATCCAGCGATACGTCAGGCCAAGGCAAAAGGCCGTTTTAAAGGTAATACGGGTCAACAAGGCAAGGGCAGAAGTTGATACTTCGCTCAAGCAGGTCTCTGGAGAAGAGAGAAAAGCGAAAATCATAGAAATAAAGAAAAGCGAAAAAGCCTCTGGTTTTATGGACACCATTAAGGTCACGGCAGGCCTGAACGATGCCCAGCTCCAGCAAATCAAAGACGCCGCCCTCCAAAAATATGACGACCTCTATTCTCTTTTTGAGACAGTTGCAATAAAGGGGATTGATTCCATCAAGAATCTTGGCTTTGACGCCCAAGTGTTAAACGCCATAGAAAGCGAGAGCAAAAAGATACAGATCCCGCAAGTGGAAGTGAGGGGAATCTTGGAGGTCTCGTCGAAAAAGCCAGATGGAATCGAGATAATAAAAAATGTGCTATCTGACGCTGAAAAAGTCAAAGGCGGCGGCACTGAAATTAACATCGTATACATTGGCGCGCCAAAATACAGGATTACGATCAGGGCAGAGAATTTCAAGGTGGCAGAAAAGGCTCTGGCCAATGCCACTGAAAAGATAGAGCATGCAATGAAAAAACACAACAGCACCTTCAGTTTTACACGCGAAGAGTCAAAGAAGAAGACGTCTGCAAGTACAGCGTGAACCAGTTCAAAGAGAAGAGATAGACGAAGAAAAGAAACATACACGCACGTATATGCTATCTCTCTTTCTGCGCAGGCATTTCAATATCATAATCGTCTTGCCACATACACAGACATTTCTTCTTCATGTGCTCTAGGCACAAAATAATTCAGGGCGCCAACGAATGCTGGAGCAAAAAATATGTGTGCATGTGTATACGTGACGTACTTTAAAAGGAGGCCGTCCTCAAATGATGGCGTATACATGCATATTCCTCTTTGGAGAAGGAGGAGCTTGGACAACTCTTTAATTTTTTGACAGCCATTGACTTTCGAGCCACCAATCGGCTCATTCCAAGAAATCACGGCACAGGTGGCTTGAGAGAGAAATGGCACAAGAAAATGGTAGCAACGACGATAGTGCGGGCACGGCTTCATCCACGATGAAGCAAGTAACATGGCAGTCTGAAAATTGTTTATCGTGCAAGTGGTTTGCACCTTCAGACCCTATAAACGCGGATATTCTGTCAAACGGCAAGTGCATCCACCCATCTCTTATGAAGTACAAGTTGATAGTTTCAGGAAGAGACTGGTGTAACCTGTTTGCAGAGATAACGCGGGAGCAGATCGACCAGATGCAGGAAAAAGCGATGGAGAAAGAAGAGGACGAGGAGAAGAAGAAAGGGCAAAAACAATAGATGTTGCAGCTGAGCTACTCTGATGCATATATATGCATGTCACCCTTCTACCTACCTTTTCTCTCAATGTCGTTATTATTCGGTCATCGTAATCCCAGCGCGTCTTTGAGGTCTATTTCATGATCTTGCTCCTGTGCGATAATGTCCCTTAGCTTTGCAGAAAGGGCAAATTCGCCGGCGCGTTCTGCTTGAATGATTCTCTCCCTGTAGTTTTTGACGGTTTCCTGTTCTGCCCGGAGGTCTATCTCCAACATCTTTTTTGAATCGTTGGAAAATTCTGCCTCTTTACTTTTCATTGTAGGCTCGCCGCCTAGGTAGTCGATCTGCCTGGCGACTTCAAGCGCATGCGCAAGCTCCTGCGATGCATGCATTTTTAGCTGCTCTGCAATATCCCCATACTCCGGACCCTTTAATGTCGAGCTAAACACAACATATTGGATGATGGCTTTGTACTCCCTTGCGAGATCCTCGTTCAGCCCTGCAATGATTTCTTTTCTACTGGCGGATGAGGCGCCTTCCGCGTCTGCAGCTTTCTCCCTATTTGACATCGTTTTGCATATATGCCGCCCATAAAATAAAGAGTTTTGAAACACTAGTACTGTTATTATTATTTTTCTCCTACTCTTGTGGCAGCAGTAGGGCAACAGCCTTTGGCCTCATGGTGCAAGGAATCTCTATTGATCTGTGAAAAACTGCACAATGTGTGCATATATGTACCCACACATACGCATAGACGCATCTAGCACAGGGTGAGTATGTTTGACGAAACGAGCAATTTCCTCAAGCGGCTTCTCTGTCTTTCTTTACTACTCCGCAGCCTCCATCCATCCTCTGCTCTCAAGATATTCGACCAGGCGCAGCATTTCCTCTATTCGATCCTGCCCTCCGGCATCGCTTCTGCACGCCTCATAATGCTCCAAAAGTTGTGCATCCTCTGTTTCCCCTAAGGAATGTTTTTCAAGGACAGTTTTAAAAAATATGTCTTCCTTTCCAGTGTGATCCGAGACAAATACTGCGTAAGATTTGAGGAACCTTGCTACCGGCTCTTTGCTCTTATTTTTGTCCCACTGCATACGGCTTTTTCTTCCATTCCCCTTGGCGCCCTCGTTTTCATTATCGTCGTATTTGGAAATGACCGCGTCCAGCTCCTGGCGCAGCATGTGGGCTATCCTTCTTCCGAGCTCGTGTTCTATCAAGAATTTGCGTGTATCTTCTGAATACCCGTTCTTTTCTTTTATTTGCGGAAAGTATGCCTTCTCCTCCTTTCCATGATGAAAAGCATCTACAAACTCCTCTATGACAACCGAGATTATCTGGATGTCCTCTACTGGTATCTCTTCTTCATTGGCATATAATTTCTCAGAACATCTACGAGCTATGCTCCCAATGCGGCGGACAATTAGATGTTCTTTCAGCAAGTCCTTGGTTGCCAAGCTCATTGCAATATTGCTTTTACAGATGCACTCACAACATTATTTCATTTTCGATGTGGCATTTTGCAGTTAATTGCAACCAGGACAAAAGTCGTTTAAGGTTTGAAATCCATATTTAGGAGCTATATGCCAATAGACCCAGACTTTCCCAAAAACCACCAGGTGATAGGCAAACATAGTCATTCTGACGGCCAGCATTTCCACTTTGTATGGGGGCCGGGAAGGGCAGACGCAGAAGCTTCAGAGAACGAAGAGGTCAAGAAAGCATACGAGGCGAGGGGCGAACAGCTCGTTCCTCTTGGCGTGCACGGTACCATGGTGGCACTTGACTGGGACTCTTGCATAGCCGATGGCGCATGCATCGAAGCCTGTCCGGTCCAAGTCTATCAATGGTACAGGACGGAACAGGACGTGCCAGGCATAGAGATGCAAAAAAACGCCACGAGTGCCGGGACGGGCGAGGACCATTCAAGGGATGGCAGGGTTGACTATACTGACAAGTCGGACCCCATCAGAGAGCACGACTGCATATGGTGCATGGCCTGTGTATCGGTATGCCCTACGCAGGCAATCAAGGTAGACCAGAGCAACCTGGAATTCCACGAAAAGGCGGCAGGAACGTTCAATGAGGAACTGGCGAGGGGGAGTGCGCCGCCACCACATGCACATTAGAGAGACTGGAAAGGGAAAGGAAATGAAAAGAGCGTGAGTGATTTTTTAATATATTTTGACTGTGTATGCTAGGATTGTAAGATGACCAACAGTAGTACTACTTGGGATGTGGCTCAAAGCAACGAGAAGCAGCCTGCACGCAACAATCCACATCATTATCATGCGACATGTCCAAAGCCAAGTGTCAAGCGAGGAAAGTTGATGCGGAATTCTGATTCGCTTCACCGGCTGCGAGTGCCTTAAGGCAGGGAGGGTGCTCCACACTTGTATTGCATGAAATGCCATAAACCGGTTGAAGTAACTTACAATGACCTTTGTGAGAAGTGTTATGACGATAGCAAGAGCAACGCCCGCACGCGGTCTTTATCGACCCATTCGATTCACAAGGCGGAACTTGCATAATGCTATTACACCACTGTCAATTTCGCCGGCAAAATAGTAGTAACAGAAGAAGAAAAAGGGTCCACAGGATAATATTTCTGCCAGAATAGAAAAAACCGTAGCCAGCATCACGGAAGCAGGTAGTCTGCGACGACGCCATCGTTGCAATCATCATCATTATTCATGCCGCCCTTTCGGATGTTTGCACAACGCTCTAAAATTGGTGCGTTGCCTAACATTCTTCTATACATATAAGATGGACTCACTATACATAATGGCTTTATAGTCACAAGTATCACTCGGACTTGGCGCATACGGGTATTTGCAACGAACAGCCGATTTCTACCATAACAGTGGCAAAAAGGAATACGACCGGCTCTTGGCAGAGGCTGTAAAGCTGGGTAAGCAGCACGAGACTAGGGCCAAATACTACATTCCAAAGATGTACGACGTCCTAGTAAACAAAGAAGGCATGACGCCTTTTGAGGCGGCAGACAGCATATACAGAGACGTTGCAGGGATCTGGCAAAAAGACACTATCCGCAGGCTCTTGCCGCCAGAAGCAAAGGACCAGGCTGCCAGGGAGAGGCAAGTCCTGAGCCGCCTGCATATGGCAAGTGCTGCTGCGGAAACAACTACTAGCAGCGACGTAGGATTAACCCCGCGCAAAGAAGAAGAGTTGTGCCAGGCGGCAGCAGTAGACGGCGAAGACCAGCCAAATTACGAAGGAGATAGTGGCTACGAGATTGTCGTAAGGCTAAAAAAGGAAAACGACAGCCTGCGAAAGGAGTTAGAGGAACTAGAGAATGTGAAGAGGGCGCTCATTAAAAAGACTCTGAAGCTGGAACTGTCGTTGACGGAGCAGCAACTGAAATACGAAAAGAAGCAAGGAGCAGGAGGGCAACAGCCACTCCGGAGCGCTACCGTGTCCAAACAGGAAGATGAAATGGTGACTACCATCTTGATTCCGCCAAAACTGTTCATGAAGGCCTATGTCCTTATGAGAGGCTCAAGCAAGCCGCTCCTGCTTAGGGTAAAGGCAGGAGAAGCAGTCGACATAGACAAGACCAGCCTACCAAATTAAGATGAAATATGCTATTGTAACGGTACAGGCACTTATTGAAGTAGCAGTTGCACATCTATATGAGGAAACTAGTCATAAAAACGATGAAAGATAACCAAAAACATCATATTTTTATACCACAGGTTTCTGAAGGTGGTAATGAAAACCACGGAAATTATTACGGGCATCATTCTCCTGGTGGGCCTCGCTACTGCTACATTAGCAGCAGTCTCCATGATGACGGCTATGCCAGCCGCATATGCACAGCAACAGCAAGTGTCGGGTTATGGCTACGGCTACTATTACCCAATACCGTCGATGAATAACACGATTCCTCAATCTCCTGCAGACAATAACGGTACGACAACAACAACGCCTCTACCAGGGGACAACAACGGTACAACGACCATACCGAATCCGCCCAAAGACAACAACACGTCACCCCTCCCGCCACCAGGCAACAATACCCCTAGCGACAACTCTAGCATAACGGTCAACGCTACTTCCATACACTCGTCAGAAATTGATGACGGTGCGATAGGCGTACGGGTTCTTCCGCCAGTTCCTGGCTTTGAATGGGATGGAGACGTTAGCTGGCATGCGACTGGCAATGTGACGCTCATTGCAATCTTGAGCAATGGTACGATTACGGTTTCTCAGGAGGCAAGCGCAGGAGAATTGCCCTTTACAGCGGCAGCACTAGAGTTCCAGAGCGTGACAGGCGAACCAGTTGACGTAGATTACACCCTGCAGGCCCACCTTCAGGCCGTGCCAGCGCCATAGGATGAACGGTAGAAAGGGAGAGCACAATATGTACGTCTGTATGTAGGATGGGGATGAGGACATGCTTTTTCTTTTCATCCTCATCTCGACCTCAATATGACGACGGATCCTGCGTCTTCAATCATTATCATTATCATCAACTGCCAAGTCAGATTTTTTATATAGTATCCTTGGTGGTGGCGACAATGAAAGCACATCAGTTAGTCGCTGCTGTCATTGTTTCTGTCGCAGACTTGCTTCCCGTACCTGTCACGGTCTTGCCCTTTACCCGTGCTGTATTTTCTTCTGCAGTCCTCTTTTTCAGATACAGTGTCCTCTTGCCCTTTGCCTTTGCCCTGATTCCCTGCTGACTCTCAATTATGCTTCTTATCGCTGGAAGCTGGCTTGCAGAATAGGACACGCCCTTTAGGATGTTTGAGAGAGTCCTTGGAGTTGTTGAAATCTCTTTGTTAAAGTGCGCGAGAATTTCTTGCTTCTTGGCATCACTTAACGAAATGACTTTGCGAGACAATGGCGATGATTTTCTTGCAGGCAAAGCCTTTGATTTCTTGCTGGCAACCCTGCCTTTCTTCTTCTCCTTTTTTTCTGTACCGGCATTTCTTGCACCTACTGCCTTTCTTCTACCCTGCCTTCTTTCTCCGCTGCCACCCTCTGCCAGCATTTTTCCGAGCTTTTTGTAAAGCTCCTTTGTTTCCTTCAAGGATAGGCTCACCCTCTGGCCGTCACGCAATTCGATAGAGATTGCTTTATCTATCTTCACTTCTTTGCATTAGACATTTGCCTATTAATATAAGTTTCAGCAGATTTGCCCGCAAATAGCATAATAATTCGCTGATAACCGATAGATATTATCTGACTGGCGTTATTGCGTCATCCTTAATGATTGCATTGAGAAGATGACGTGCGCGTGTACATAAATGTGGTGTGTGTAGTGAAGAGTATTACAAAAAAATAAAAGAAATTCCTATGTAGAGATCTCATAGGCCGCATCCGCAAGACACTTGTCGCAGTATTTTTTGACAACCACGCAGTTGTGCAGCTCAAAAAAGGCTTCAGTCGTAGCATATGCGCCGCAGGGCCCGCAGCGCGGAAGCTGTCCATGCCTAGCAGCTGATGCCGGCCGAGTTTGAAATGGTCTAATCATATATGCTCCCCTTAAAATATTCTAGCATAATAAAAGTAATTGGAGTACAATGCCGTTTAACATAAAAAAACGTAATAATGTTCTTGCATTGCAATAGTCAGTTTTTTACTTGCGTTTTACCTGCTACTCGCAAATGCAAGAGAAAAAAAATCTAGTCAGTTAATCTCTTTTGCGCAAAAGATGGTCTTGCCAGACTCGGATGCCTTTTGGTACTGGAAGAAAAAGAAGCTCAAAGAAAAGAGGGGAGAGAGAGGGAGGAGCAATCCTGATTTTTGTCATCATCTTTTTATTATTGCTTTGTGCCGCATGACGAGCAGAACTTGGCTTCCTTTGGTATCTGCACGCCGCAGCTTTCGCAGTGCTTTGTTTCTGTCGTCACGTTTACCTGCTCAAAACTCCTTAACACTTTGTCCTCTCCTACAAGCTCGTTAATTCCCGCCAGAACACCCCGTATGATGTCATCGTTTAGGTTGAATACTGGCTTGATGGTCTTGCCACTGCTTGCATCCTTGCATATCATCTGTATCATCAAGTCGTCCTCGTTAAGCCCTTTCTTCCTTGCTATGATGTGGGCCTCAATGACGTTGGCAGACGATATTGCAATTTCCTTGGAGTCGGGTGACTGGAAGGCAAGCCTGTTCTTGCCGCCTTTTTCGCGTACGAGGAGCAATTTGCCTCCCAAAACCTGCTCGTCCCATCCGGGGTAGCCTTCAACATAGTCGCAATCGTACGTCCTAGTATCGATCTTTTTGACACTCGCAGCTGCGCCCGATGGGTTGCCGCTACTGCTTTCGTCAGATGCGCGGAGGGCACTGTCTGCAAGGAACCTTGATTGGTCTTTGATGTACTTCCACAGGTTGTCCTCGAATTTCTTGGCAGTGTACAGTTTCACGAGGGTGGCGCTTATGCCGACTACAGGCACTATGAATAGTGGCGCAGAGGTTACGAGGTTCTTGCCCCATTCGCCCGTGCCTATCGAAACTTCAAAATTGCCAGGCGAGCCGTTTATGGTGATGTCTGTACTCCTCCTTGCTCCCGCAACAGTGCGGAGGGCACTGGCTTTCCTTGCTTGGATAAAGAACCACGATGCAGGCTCGGTAGGATCCTTCGAGAATGCGACTTCAAATCCATTTTCCTGCAGATACATGTGCACTCTATTGGCAAGTCTTTCTAGATCAGTGTTCAGCCCAGAAAATTTCTCTGTCTTTCCCATAAGGAATTAGAGCAGCGTGTTTTTATTTTAATTTTTTGCATGGTCAGATTACGAGTCTTGCGGACTAGGACGCCAGAAAAATTATAGCGAGTAGTGTATGTATATAACTATAATATCTGTTGTGTCAAGCGCGTCGTCGTTTGAATTTTCTGCCAAAGTAGTATCCTAGGATCCCTCCTCCGCCTAACACTGTCGCGATTAATGGATAGTTCCCTCCCAACGGGTTGTTGCTGGCATCTGCCGGGTTTTCGCTCGCCGCAGCTATTGAGGCAGGGACGATCCTGTATATCGTGCCATCGCTTAGAGAAACAACATATAGAAAACCATCCGGGCCAAACATTACGTCAGTTATGGCACCAAATCCGGTCCCAAACGTTATCTCGTCCTGCGAGTCTCCTATGTTGGCCACGTCATCTTCCTTGAGCTTCGGCGAGTTGAATACAAATCCGTCACGGTTCTCGTTTAGCTGAAACCTGTAGAGGGTTCCTGTGTTAAAGCCGCCTACAAAGAGGCTGTTGCCGTACTTTGCAGCAAATGCTTCCGAGTTTGGCGGCACGAACGCAAGCCCCGTGGGAGCTATCGGCTTCTCCCAGGAGAATTGCGGGTCGTGATAAACGTAATTCTGGCCCTGAACCGTCGTCGTCAGCCTATCAAGTTGCGTCTTGTTGTAGTTGTGTGCCGGGCCCATTATGGCATTCCAACCGCTATTGAAATTGGGAGGTACTATGTTTATCTCATCGTATACCGTGTCGCCATTTTCAGTGTCCCAAATGGCCCCTGTTACAGGGTCTGTTGCAAGGCTAAAGCTGTTCCGGACGCCTATGGCACGGTACGGACCAGGAGGCACCAGCTGCTGGATTACAGAAGTGTCGTCAGGAGCCTTGCCTCCGTCGGCGTTCGTTGGATTGTTCTGCAATACGCCATACCTGCCGGCGTCTCCTACTGCGATGTATAGCGTCCCGTTCTTGTCAAACGTCATGGCGCCTCCGTTATGATAAGTCTGTGTCTGGGGCATATCCTTTACCAGCGTCTTGTTGACAAGCTGTTCGCCGTTCCAATCGTAGCTGTAGACGCGCTTGCCTAGCGGCTGTCCACCCATCGATGCTGCCTCTGTAAAGTAAATGTAGACTTTGTTGTTGTTTCCCTTGGTCGCAATCGTGAGCATCCCCTGCTCGCCTACGCTCGTCACCGTTTCTTTGAGGACGGGCGGGAATTGCTGCAACCTGCCGTTCCTGATGAGGTGGACTTCTCCGCTAGTCTTTTGCAGGACAAGTATGTCGTTGTCATTGTTATTGTTGCTGCCGGCAGCAGTATTATTTGTGACAAATGCCATAGTAGTAGGGCTACAGCAGATACCCGTGACGTATCTCTGGGCTACAAAGTCGGGGTCATTGATGACCGGGTGTCCCTGCTCTTGTGCTAGCGCGGGCGTTGAGGCAGCAATATTGGCAACGGCAGGAAAAAATATTGAAGCGAGGATAACAATTGCGATGATGGCAAACGACGACCCTGACTTGGGTGATGGTAGTGGGGCCCAGAATCGAGATGGCGTGATAGTTCCGTTAGAGGGCTTATTGTTAAAAGCATTTCAGAACATTGTTACTCTATGATTGGTAGAGGCATGTAGGATGATTATTAGAGTCTGTATGCACACAGGACCTGCACTTTGCTCATGAATATCCCTCTATGGTGCCGAAACAAAAGATTTGGGCAGCGCTTTACCGTCTCCCTATGACCTCGGTCTCTCAT
>DASZTR010000101.1:0-11875 GCA_035547955.1 Nitrososphaera sp.
TGGCCAGCGGATCCCACATCTTTTCAAACGACTCTATTGCCGCGCCGTCAAAGCCAAGCGCCTTTAAGCGAGAAATGTGGTCTTCCTTTGACATTTTACTACTCTACATATCCCCGCATCGGCTGGGCATAATAAATCCTCTCGCCAGATTATCCTATTTGCATGTAGTTTTCCTCCGGATCATTGCATGGTGGTTGCTGCAGCTAATGGACTCTTGGTCATGGGTGACGCAACTTGAGATCACGTCAGTACTATGGCCACAGTTTTGATCTCTAGTTCGCATACAACTTCATAATAGGCGCCATTTGTCAAGGTGACAGTCAGTTTCTTAGAGAAATGCATACCATGCTAACAAACCAAGGTTTTTCGCCAAGGTCCAAGGCGAGGACTAAGACTTCCCCCTCCGATGAACAACAGCAATAAAAGGGCAGCATAAATCCCGCGGTGCTGAGGGTAATCCATATAGCTAGGACCGCCCTAGCTTCTCATTGCTACATGAGAAAGAGGACAGACCCAACCATAATCAGATAGGGGTCTCGTCTCTATACCTGTATTTTAATTCTAGGAGTTTCAGGCTGGTAGCCGGGTCACACTATCACCATCAATCAAGAAAAGGAGCCATATGTTGCCATCTAGAAATGGGCGCAGAGAGAGATATATTCTGACTATGCAGACAGGTTTCGGACAGATAAGCAGACAGACAAACTTCTCTGGTCAGGGCGATGTATTTTTTGTTGTTGTTGACGAAACGCTTGTTCAGATTGACGGCCATGATGACTATTGGTTATGGGTGGTGGGGCCTACGAACCAAAAACCTTGACTCTTGTTTGATGATTTTCATCTATCGAGAGATAGAGAGAAAGAAAGAGGGATAGAAAGGCGATTTTTTTCGTATGCTATCAGTTCTTCAAGCAGTTGCAAAATAGATGTATGACAGGAAGAAGACTCTCTATCTTCACAGTTGGCGCTAGATGGTACACAAGGAAGCACATATGCAGGTGGCTGCGGCTACGCCATCAGGCATATTTTGGTACAGGGTTGAAGAATATCACGGAGCGATTCATTCATCCGACAGCATACATATCAAGGACAGGACAATGAGAGAGAGTGTGTGTCTGTGTATCGACGACCATTTTTTCCATGCAGGAAAGAGCATTGCAACAGGCGGCACGTGTGGAACTGGCTCAAGCTATTCTTGCTATACTTGCTTGGATTTGGGCGCAGACACAGAATACGGTTTACCACATTTCTGGCCAGAAATGATGGCTAAGTTAACGGAGCCATCCCGCCATTGCTAATCTTTAATACCAGAAGCGTCAATTATAGCACATACAAATGTCTACCGCATCTTCGTCTGCCAGAAAAGCGGAGAACAAGTGCAACCTTTGCGGCAAGGTTTTCGCTACGCTCCAGCTTTTAGAGTCGCACAAGATAATGGAGCACAGCAAGCAGGGTCATCCCCCCGCAGGCGTGAGCTAGAGAAATAAGGGGGCACACTCCTGATGGTTGCCGTTGGCCAAGATATGCGCCTCTATTGCGGCGGAAAACGCAAACGACCTTGTAGCACAGGCAAAGAACGCATTTGACCTTGGAGCCGACTTCGTAGAGGCGCGCCTTGATTTTATTACCATGCAAGACCAAATTCTGCATGCGGCGGACAGGATTGAGAAGGATCGCGCGGTTTTCACGCTGCGCCCAAAGGGCCATGGTGGCAGGTTTTCCGGCACTGAGCAAGAGCGCGTAAAATTGCTGCGCAAGCTTGCGGAAAAAAGGCCGATGCTCATCGACGTCGAGCTTGAGACCCTTCAAGCAAACGACAATCTGGCAGACTATTTGGAGCTTGCAAGCATCCCGACGCTTGTCTCTTGGCACGATTTTGAAAAGACGCCGCCAAACGACGAGCTTGTGGACATGATAATGGAAATGCGCCTTTACAGCAACTACGTCAAAGTTGTCACGACTGCCAAGAGCGTGGACGACTCGGTGAGGCTCTTGTCGCTCTACGAAAGCATAATTGGTCTGCACCCTATCATATTTGCAATGGGTGAGGCAGGCGTCATGACGAGGGTGCTTTGCGCGCTGTACGGCGCCCCTTATACATACGCGACTGTGGAAAAGGCGTTTGCTCCCGGGCAATTGACGATAGCGCAGATGAGGCAATTGTATGGGAGCATAAGGAGCCACTAGAAGGAGGCACATGCATAAGGGATGGAAATGGGTCCTTCCAAGACATACTGCATCATCGGCGATCCGATAGGCCATTCGCTGTCGCCGGGAATGCAGAATGCCGCGTTTTCCGCACTGAACCTGAACTGCACCTATATCTCTTTTCGCGTGCCTGTGCCAGAGCTAAAGGAGTCCATAGAATCACTTCGGGCAATAAACATTGCCGGCTTTAACGTCACCATTCCGCACAAGGTGGCGGTGATGAAGTACCTTGACGAACTAGACGCCACCGCAAACAAGGCAGGAGCGGTAAACACGGTCAACAACATAGAGGGGACGTTAAAGGGGTACAACACCGACATAGCCGGCTTCATAGCGCCCCTCCGGCGGCGCAAGTTCGATTTTGGCGATAAGACTGCAACAATACTGCTCCTTGGCGCGGGTGGGGCCGCGCGGGCCGTAATTGCCGCACTATCTGAAGAAAGGACAGATTGCAAGGTGGTGATAGCAAACCGCGACCAAGCCAAGGCTAAAGAGCTTGCCAGGACAGCGAGCGACTTGGGGCTGCTGTGCGAAACAATAAGCCTAGAGGACGCGCCAAAAGCATCGCCAGACGCAGGGCTGATAGTAAATGCCACTTCAATAGGGCTCGGCGACGAGCCGAGCCCGATTGATTCTGATCACATTAAAAAGGGAAGCATAGTCTACGACATCGTGTACCGGCCAGTCGTGACCGACCTTTTGGAGCAAGCCAAGTTTGCAGAAGCGCACGTAGTGTATGGGTACGAGATGCTGCTAGAGCAGGGGGCGAAGGCATTTGAGATATGGACGGGCCTACCTGCGCCCCGCGACATAATGAAAAAGAACCTGCTAGGGATATTTGGGGAGCCCACGTGATGGTGACGCCTATAAAAGTCAGGGCCACGGTGCACGGCGCTGTATCCATAGTGAACGCCATAGCGACAGGCAACGGCTCGGCGCTCGGCATCTCGCTCAGGGTCACTGCAGAGGTGGAGGTGGCAAGGGGCAAAGGCCTGAGGTTTCTTACCGGCAAAAACGACGACAGGCTGGTCAACAATGTCATCAAAAACACGCTGCCTGCCGACACGCTGGAGCGCAACCAGCTGATAGTGAGGCTCCGGTCCGAAGTCCCAATAGGCTTCGGCCTGAAAAGCTCAAGTGCAGTGTCAAACGCGGTTGCGCTGGCGTGCAGCAGGCTGGTGAGCGAAAAGGTTGACGACCATGCCGTCCTTGACGCGGCAGTAAGGGCATCGCTTGCTGCCAAGGTCTCGATAACCGGAGCATACGACGACGCCACTGCATGCTACTTTGGCGGGCTGGTGGTAACGGACAATTATGCAAGAAAGTTGCTGAAAAGGGAGGAGGCACCGGGCAACCTGCAGGCAGTGATATTTCTGCCTCGTAACACACCGAGGGGAGACGTGCACAAGCTGAGCGACCTTTCTGACCTGTTTACTGACGCGTTTAGGTTCGCCGAAGGAGGCGATTACTGGAAGGCCATGAAGCTCAATGGCGTATTGGCCTCTGCCGCTCTCGGCACAAGCTATAGGCCGGTGCTTGCGGCGCTTGAGCAAGGCGCTCTTGCCGCTGGCGTATCCGGGAACGGGCCTTCCATCGCGGCGGTGGCGTACGACGACGAGGTGGAGGACATCAAGAACGCGTTTTTGAATTTCAATGGCAAGGTGCTTGTGTCCAAGGTTAATAACCAGAAGGCAAGCGTGGAGGTGCTGTAGGAGAAACATTGGCCAAGATACAGGTACAGAGGTCAAAAGTGGAGGGTACTGTCCGCTGCCCATCAAGCAAGAGCTACACCCATCGCGCGCTTGCGATAGCGTCGCTTGCCGATGGCCATTCCACAATAACAAACGCGCTGCTTGCCCGAGACACACTTGCCACACTTGCCTGCTGCAGGGCACTGGGGGCAAACGTGCAAGGAGGAGAAAAGAAGGGTACTGTGCAAGTCCAAGGCAAACACAGTTTTCCGCCGCCTGAGAACGTGCTCAACTGCGAAAACTCGGGGACTACCATCAGGATAATGACTGCCATGTCAGGTCTTGTCAGGAACGGCCACGTCGTCCTCACAGGAGACGAGAGCCTCAGGAGGCGCCCGATGCAGCCGATACTTGACGCCCTTGGGCCTCTTGGCGTCGAGGCTTTCTCAACAAAGGGGAACGGGACTCCTCCTCTCATAGTGCGAGGAAGCGGGATAAAGGGCGGCACTACAGTAATCGACGGCAGCATATCCAGCCAGTTCATATCGGGGCTTTTGATAGCAGGCATTTACGCAGATTCAGAGATTGTGCTAAAGATCAAAGGCAACCTCGTGTCAAAGCCGTACATACAGGCGACGATGGCAACTATGGAGCAGTTCGGTGTAAAGATCGACCATGAGCCAGACATGAGGGAGTACAGAATCAGGCCGGCAGAATACGCTCCTGCTAGGTTTGACGTGCCAAGCGACTTTTCGACAGCCGCACTCATACTCTCTGCAGGCGCACTTGTCGGTAGGCGGCTGAAGGTAAAGGGCCTCAATTTCAACCTGCCGCAGGGCGACTCGCAGATAGTGGAGATAATGAAGCGGATGGGCTGCGCCATAAAGGCGGACAGGTCAAAGGGCGAGATCGTAGTAGAAGGGTCAGCAGAATCGCTTGAAGGAGGCGAATTCGACCTTGCAAATACGCCTGACCTGCTGCCCGTTGTGTCGATACTTGCGCTCAAGGCAAGGTCGCCAGTCAGCATAACTGGCGTCGCGCATGCCCGCGTCAAGGAGACCGATAGGGTCTCAATCATTGCGCACGAGCTTGCCAAGTTCGGCGCTCAAGTGGACGAGTTCCACGACGGGCTGACGATAACCGCGCCAAAAAAGATGAAAAACGCCTCGCTTGAGGCCTATAGAGACCACCGCCTGTTCATGGCGTTTACCATAGCGTCCATGATGACGGAGAAATCTGTAGTAGAAGGCGCCGAATCGGTTGATGTCTCGTACCCCCACTTTGTGCAGGACATGGAGGACCTCGGGGCACGGCTGTCGCCGGCTAAGTCCCGGCGGTAATAATAATCCAAAAAGCCAATATACCGAGCGCAATCCAGCATACTACTGTAATAGTACATGGGCGGGGGCAACATTCTGGGCGAGCGCTTTGTCGCCATGAGCTTTGGGGAAAGCCATGGCCGCTGCGTAGGGATGCTAGTGGATGGCTGCCCCGCGGGGCTCCCTCTTTCAGAGGGCGACATACAGGGCCAGCTCGACAGGCGCAAGCCCGGCCAGTCAGCCGTCACCACACAGCGCAAAGAGGAGGACAAGGTAGAGATACTCTCCGGCGTTTTCAACGGCTTTACCACCGGCGCGCCTCTATGCATGCTGATATGGAACAAGGACGCAGACTCACGCGCATATGAGGCGATAAAGAGCATACCGAGGCCGGGCCATGCAGACTATCCTGCGATGGTCAAGTACGGGGGCTTTGTAGACTACCGCGGCAGCGGGCGCTTTTCAGGCAGGCTCACCGCAGCCCTTGTCATGGCCGGCGCAGTGGCACAAAAACTGCTCAAACAGACCCTTGGCATTGAAACTGTGGCCTACACGTCTGAAATCGGCGGGATAAAAGCAGGAAAGATGACCCCTGAAAACATAGCCCGGCGTTACGACAATGACGTCAGGTGCCCGGATCCGGCGGCTGCTGAGAAGATGCGTGACGCCATTTTGGCGGCAAGGAGGGACGGCGACTCGCTTGGCGGCGTAGTAGAATGCACGACGTCAAGCCTGCCTGTCGGACTTGGTGAGCCGATATTTGCATCCCTTGAAGCCGACTTGAGCAGGGCGCTCTTTGGCATACCTGCAGTCAAGGCAGTCGAGTTTGGTTCTGGCTTTGAGGGTTCTACGAGGCGCGGCTCTGAAAACAATGACGCTTACTACATGGAAAAAGACGGCAAGATAGCGACCAAGACCAACAACTCCGGAGGCATCCTCGGCGGGTTGTCAAACGGCATGCCGCTAATAGTCCGAATCGGGTTCAAGCCGGCCTCATCGATAGCCAAATCCCAGGACACGCTCGACGTATTAACGGGGTCACAGGCCAAGCTGACGGTCCCCGGCAGGCACGACCCGTGCGTCGTGCCGAGAGCACCGCCCATAGTCGAGTGCGTTGTCTCTATGGTGCTTGCTGATCACGCGATACGGGCAGGGCTGATACCGCCGGTGTTGGGAAAGAAGAGAGGGAGCACCTGACTGGCATTGGCGTCGCCCGGAGATAAAGAACTCGAGTCATTGCGGGGCCAGATCCGCGCCGTGACCTTTGACATCGTAAAAAAGGTGCATGAAAGGATGGCCCTTGCAGAGCAGGTGGGCGAGATAAAAGGCAGGCTCGGAATTGATGTCAAGGACGAAAAAGTAGAGCAAGAAATCCGGCTGATGGTCATAAGGCAGGCAGAGGATGCAGGAATGAGCAGGGAATTTGCACTACGATTGCTCAACATACTGCTTGCTGAGTCAGAGGCGATACAGACGAAAAACCGGATACAGAAAAGGGCGCCAAGGCAGACACACCTCAGCATCTTTCAAAAGGCCAAGCAGATGGAAGCATCAGGCAGACACATAATCCACCTTGAAGTGGGCGAACCCGATTATCCTGCTCCCGCGCAAGTAGGGCGTGCACTTTCGGAGTCTTTCAGACAGAGGAAATACCACTATACCGACCCCCGGGGCATACCGCCGCTGCGTGCAGCCATAGCAAAGAAGAACGAGGTGTCAGAGGACTCTGTGATAGTCACCCCCGGCGGGCGCTTTGCGGTCTTTGCGGCTATTGCGTCGCTTGTCCGGCCCGGCGAGGAGATAATAACAATCGAGCCTGCATGGCCGGCGTATAGGGAATGCGCCGACTTTACCGGTGCAAGGACAAAAGCGCTGAAAACCACTCTTGAGAGTGGCTGGACTCCTGACCTAAAGGAGTTGGAATCGCTGATAACAAGCGGGACGAAGATGATTGCCCTAAATTACCCGAACAACCCTACTGGTAAAGTCCTTGACAAAAAGACGATGGACGGCATAGTATCTCTGGCCAAAGACTGGAAGCTGTACCTGCTGAGCGACGAAGTCTATTCCGACTACTCTTTTTCCAAGCCCTTTACAAGCGTACAGTCGTACGGCTATGAAAAGTGCGTGATCGTGTCGTCGTTCTCAAAGACGTACGCCATGACGGGCTTTAGGGTCGGCTATTCGTTGGCGGATCCGGATTTGGTAAAAAAGATGGCAAAAGTCCAGGCAGTTGGAGTGACGAGCGTCGCCGAGCCGATGCAGCTTGCCGCCCTTGCAGCCCTTGACGTAGACCCGTCTGAAAACATAGATCTCATGAAAAAACGCCTGCGCTTTCTATCCAGCAAGCTTAAAGAGATGTCTCTGCAGTTCATGGAGCCCGACGGTGCCATGTATGTATACCCGCAGCTCCCGAATAACGGCGATAGTGAAGAGAGGGATGATGACATGCAGATAGTCGAAAGACTGCTTGAAAAGGGGGTGGCGATAGCACCCGGAACCGGCTTTGGCGAATCGTACAGACGCTTTGTCAGGATATCTGCTTGCAGAGACGAGGAAGATATTGCAAAGGGGCTTGCCATAATGACCGACGAACTGGAGAAGGCGCAATAACGCGGCATGCGGCGGCAAGTTGCAATCATAGGCGCCGCAGGCAAGATGGGTGCATGGTTCACAAGCTATTTTGCAAAACGAGGAGATAAAGTCAGTGCCTTTGATGTCAAGCCTTTCCATATGTACAACGTCAGGAACGCGGCGAACATTGCAGACTGTGTTGAAAACGCCGATCTTGTGATGGTGTGTGTCCCCGTAAAGCACACGCCCATCGTTGTAAAGCAGTGCGCTCCAGAGATGAAACAGGGTGCCATGCTTGCAGAGGTGTCGTCAATAAAGGCAACTACCGTTCCCGCGCTAAAAAAAATGCGCAAAGACATTACCACACTGTGTGTCCACCCGATGTTTGGACCTGGCGCCAGCGAGGAAAAACAGCTAAAGATGCTCGCACTCCCAGTGCGCGATGAAGCAAAAGAACTTGATGCTCTACGTAGCATTTTTGCAGGCATGTCAGTCAAGGTGTTGCCTGATGCCCGCACGCATGACAGAGCAATAGCAGCAGTGCTCGGGTTGACGTACTTTGCCAACTTAGCCTTTGCATGCATGCTTGCGCGTGAAGACCTTGCCACCCTAAACCAAGTTGGAGGGACCACGTTTGCAATCCAGGCCATGCTCGCTCAAAGCGTAATGACTGACGAGCCAGAACTGATAACTGCGCTAATACGAGACAACCCGCAGGCGCAACGGTACATGCGCCAGTACCTGAAGGATGCAAGCGCGCTTGCCGCGCCTGCCAGCACCTCCACATTTGAGGCAAGATTGAAAAAGACAAAGAAAATACTTCAAAAGCAGGCTGACCTCGACGCGTCGTACAGGCGCATGTACGAGATAATAGGGGTTTTGGACAGGTGGGCGCGTTAACATGATAAAAAAATTACATATATACACACGTCTTTGTCTCAAAATATTGTGTCCACAACATGACGCTTCTCTGGCGCGACCCGTGGCTCAAGCCCCTCACCGACGGAGATGTCGGCACTGAAAACTGCTCCATGTGCAAAAAAGAATTTAAAGAGATGGAGTTTGTCACTGCATGCGATTTTTGCGACAGCGGCATAATGCACGATTTGTGCGCAAACAAGCACATACTTCAAAAGCACAGAAAAGAGTTGGAGGGAAAGATCTCGTTACATAAGGACAAGGCGCTGCACGACTACCAGTAAATATGTCAACAAATTTTGCGTTGTCAACTTTTTAGAGCAAAAATGCAAACGTGCATGGATTGAAGCTCTTTTCATTCAACGCCGGCTCTTTTACTCTTGACACAAACGTCGAAAACCTGTTAATGTCAAAGGGCGCCATCGTGCTCGACTTCGGCACGTCTGCCTACATCAACTCTGACTCCATGCCAGCAATACTGTCAGAGCTTGCCGCGGCAGTGCAGCCGTCCAATATTGATTCTTCTTCCACCAATGAGGCGCTCATCGCACGGCTCAGGGCAGAAATAGTCAGGTTTGGAACAGAGCGCCAAAAGCTGATGGATGAAAACGCACGCCTTGTATCGCGGCTGCAAATACACGCCAGCGAATCTGCTTCACTCGAGGCTCAGGTTTCTGCTGCGGCAATAACCATAGAGACATTAAAGGCTGAAATCGCGAGGCTAAAGATATCTCTGAAAAACGCCCCTCCAGTGCCGCAAGTTGCCGCAGTACCAGCCGACGCGTCAATAAAGCAGGCATATGAAAAGCTGCAAAAGGAACTCCAGTCTCTGAGAGCACAGAATGCCGAGACCATAACGTCGCTGAAGGTTCTTGAAGATGAAAATGATGATCTACACGAAGAAGTGGAAATGCTCCGCAGCCAGGTTAAAAACGCCCCGGTGCCAAAGGCCTGACAATTTTTTAAAACTTATATAACCAAACAGAGCTGATTTTCTTAATGGTCGAAAAGATGACAGCCGTCTGGCTGATTATACTGACTATTATCGTATGCGCGGCAGTCCCAGGTGTGCTTATTTACACGACTACGATCCCGCACTCTGCTCCTGCCAAGTTGCTTGCAGGAATCCCGCTTGCCGCAAGCATGAGTCACGTGCTGGCAATAACACAGTAATAGCTCTGCACGTGTGCCTGCACTATTTTCCAATTAATCATCTTCCCATCTTGTTCTTTGCAAAGACTTTTAACTTTTTGACGCCAGCCTGTTTCTGAAACTGATAATGGGTTTTGGCGGGCAAGGGCCCGGAAAAAAGAGGCGCCTCGCATGGTCTATGGCGCTCCTTGCCGGTGTAGTCCTTGTAGCTGGAATTGGGACAAAAACGGTCACCGATTACTTTCATTCGCGCGATCCGATATACCAATGCATACAAGACCCACTTTCGCAGCCGTATCAACTGACGGTGCACATATCGGCAACAGAGGACGGCGTGCCTGCACGCATACCCAGCGGAGTCGGCATAACCGACAAGTGCACGCTGCCCGTGCACACGTTGCAGGAAAACACTATACACGTAGCCTACAAGGAGCCGTACACATTTACCCTGGGCCACTTTTTGTACAACTGGATAGGGCAGAACCTGAGCAAATATGACACCAAGGTCTATGTCAACGGCAACCTGCATTCCAGCGGTGGCAGTTTCTTGGACATACCGCTTAAAGACGGCGACTCTATAAGGGTTGAGTTTACGACGAGAAAGTAAATAACCTCCTCCCACGGTGCATTTGGTGACGCTGCTAGCTTGAAAGAGATCTATACGGAAATTGAGATTGCCGCAGGTGCCCCGCGCGTGTGGAGCGTGCTTGTTGATTTTGAAAAATACAGTGAGTGGAACCCGTTCATAAGGCAGATCAATGGCGAGCCGCGGGAAGGAGCAAAACTTCAGACCCACTTGACTACGCCCGGAGGCGCCAAGCGCACATACGAGCCCAAAGTGACCAAAGTTGAGCCTGAAAAAGAGCTCAGGTGGTTTGGTAAAGTTCCAGGGTTCCTATCAGGCGAGCACATCTTTACCATCGAACATGCAGGCGATGGCAAGGTGAAATTCATACACCGGGAGGTTTTTGGCGGCCTGCTCTCTTCGTTTTTCAAAGACACTGACGACGTCAGGGCAGGCTTTGATGAGATGAATAAAGCCCTAAAGGCAAGATGCGAAGGCTAAGGACCGATAGACATCTAGCTAAAACTGCACGAAAAAAGACGCTATTGACACCGCGACTATTATGATGTTTGTGGCAAAGTGGAGCGCATAAGCGTGATCAAGGCCGCGCTTTTTGTACAGGTACTTGTAGAAAAAGCCAAGTGGCAAAAGGGCGAGAGCGACATGCACTGCGACTCCCATCGCGACATGCAGAAATGCCCAGACAACAGTGTGGAGGGCGGTCTTGCGGAAGTACATTTCCTCGAAATAGTTGACGTGAATGAGCATGTACACCAGCATCGGCACGAATGGAAGCACCCCCCAGAGCCCCTGGTCAACCGACGGGCCAAGGGCGATGTTGTAGCCTAGCCATGACCAATTCAGGATAGGCACCTTGGAGAGGAAGCCTGCTGCAAAGACGACATATGCCATCAGGATACCCACGCTGATCGGCAGGTAGATGAGAGACCGCAGGCCGTTTTTGAGGTTTTTCAGCCTCGGCTTGGTCTCTTTGACAAGGAGGAGCGTGGGAACGACTGTGGCCACGTAAAAGATGACTAGAAAAATACTATCCAAGCGCCGGTGCTACGCAGCCCCAGAATATATGCCGTTGCAAGTTTATTTACGAGATGCTAGAAACGTACCGCGTGCCAAACTACTACGAAGTGCTTGGCCTCAAGCCGGGTGCTTCCCAAGATGAAATTAAAAAGTCATTTAGGAGTTTGGCCATGAAACACCACCCAGATAAAAATAAGGGCTCGGAAGAATCCAAGCAAAAGTTCATGAAAATCGTGGAGGCATATGAGGTCTTGTCGGACGTGCAGTCGCGCAAAAAATACGATGAAAACGCATTCTCTGTTCCAAGTCATGCAGAATGGACGCCTTCTGCGGATTTTGCCAAGGTCTACAGCTATGAAGAACTAAAACGCCAGTACCGACAAGGCGGTAGTAGTGGCAATGTCCATGGC
>DASZTR010000102.1:0-17572 GCA_035547955.1 Nitrososphaera sp.
ACCTCCACCGCTTTTGCCATGACCGTTTGCCGGCTCGGCTCTGCCGTTATCCTCTATCGGGGTCGGCCTATCATCTTCTAGCCCGTGGGACATCTGAAGCGCCTTTATCCGGTTCTGGTAGGCGTTTGCCCGTTCCATGTAGACCTTGTTCAATTTGTAATCCGGGTAGATCTGTACCAGCTTGACGAGTGCCTCAATTGCTCTCTGGTATGACTGGATGGCCATGCCTCTAGAGCCCTGGGAGTCAAGCCTGATCGCCTCGGCTGCATACTTGCTAGCGCTATTTTCAAGTTCTTGGGGTGCGAGACTCATAATTGCAGTTCCAGAAGAAAATTGGTTAGCAATTTGAATTACCCGGGTGTAAATCTATCTTTGCTTGCAGTGTGAAAAGTTTACACCAGATACTTCTATGCGAGCTCGGCCTCGGCTTCCTGCTGCCTTGGCGCCTCAATAGCCAAGACTGCCTTTGGCTCTATGACGGAAGAGGAAGATGAGATATTCTGTTGCTTTGTAGGCGGCTCTTGAGCGACCGCAGCTGTTGCAGCTTCGGCAAGGATGCTTTCCTGCACTTCTATTTGGGCCGGCTCCGGGTTCGGCGTATACAGGCCGCCGGATATCTTTGATATGGCATCCTGCATCTCGGCGAGCGCGTTTTCGGCCAGCGGAACCAGGTGCTCGACGTCGCCCTTTACCGCGCTCACAGACTCGGCCGCGCCGTTGATTATAGTGACGAATTCTTCTAAAAAGCGCGCGGCCTCTATTTTGCCTGACAGCTCGTTTATGACAATCTCGCCGTTTTTCACAAGCTCAAGTACCCTTGCCAGTTCCCGGTACTCATCGCTGCTCCCCTGCGATTTTAGGATAAAGTCGGCCCGCGACTCTATCTTGCTGCGCAGCATGCCAATAGCGTAGGCGTTGCGCTCTAGGCTTGCAAGGGCGACGGAAGCCCTTTCCCTAAGGGTAGCAGAATCCTTGCGAAATAGCAAATGCGCTATGGATTTTGGCAAAAAGCGACGAAAAGGCAGAGGGTCAAAAGATATTGGGCACTAGGTTCGACAGGAGTGACACACATACATAGGCTCTTTCCATATATCCATCCTCGGATATAGAAAAAGATGGAGAGGGAGGAAGAGAGGAGGAGGTAGCCTAGCTGACGACAGCCACGAAGTCGGCTAGGCAACCTTGGGTATCAGCGAAAGGTCGGGGATCCCAGGGAGCTCCTCCATCATCTTGTGTTCTACTGTGCTCGACGCCTCTTCAACGAGCCTTACGGCCTCCTCGTTTGCAGTCTCGAAGTTGATGGTGTAACCGCCCACCTGGCCGGCGTCGACCAGTATGCCGCTTAGCAGTTCAGAGATTATGCCGAGCTCTTCCTCCATCTCTGGCACAAAGGGCACAAGCGACGACCTCACGTTTTTCACGACGGCCATAGCGGGGCTCAGCACTATTACAAGATCGCCAAAGTCAGACACGGACGACAGCCGGCCGTGGATTTTTTCAAGTGCCAACTTGGCTATTGAGACTACGCGGCTCACCTGCCTTGCCTTTGCCAGCTCAGCAGTCAGCACGGTAGAGTACTGGGCGTTGCTCTCCTTTATCGAGGCCACGAGCTTGCGGAACGTCTCGTCGTCACGCACCTTCATTGACGACTGGAGGTCGCCAAGCTGCGCCACCTGGTTCTCTATCCTCTTTTGCACCGCTTCAAGCCGCGGCCTCAGGGGACCTCCCGGCTTTGCCGGAGAAACAGTTATTGATGAAGAAGAATCGTCGTCGGTGGTAGAAGTGACTACGGATTCTGATTTGACCCACTTTGACATCGTCATTTTGCAACGGCTTTGCTTCCGGGGACGGCGATATGACGCCCGGTGTGCCGGAAGGTTTTGTCACTGTGGTGACGCGGCGGCGCGGTAACAGCTTGGCATTTTTTTACTTTTTTGACGCAATATGTTTGACCCACCGTTTTACGTTGGCGCCGGGCAAGTCTATTTTGGATGCACCAGAAAAGTTCCTCTTTTGCTTCTCCTTCTCCTATTACTTCCTCTTCCGCCGGCCCTCTGGGAGACCTTCCGACGAGCCTTGAAGAGTTTGGGCTGTCCAAGTACGAGGCGCGGGCGTACCTCACTATGATAGGCAAGGGGTCGCTTGCGGCAAGCGACCTTGCGTACTATGCCAACCTGCCAAGGACCAAGGTATACCAAACGGTGAAAAAGCTGGAAAAAAAGAGGCTGGCAGTGATGTCAAGCCAAAAGCCGCTCATCTGTAGCGCCATACCTCCCGAGGAGGCGTTTGGCGAGATAGTGGATCTGCACGAGCGCAGGGTGAAAAACATGCGCAAGATAGTCGAGCGCTTGCAAAAGCTGAGCGACGAGGGGCAGAGGCCCAAGGGCTCTGAAGAAAGGAGGTATTTTATACTCGATGCCGACTCGGCGCTGTCAAAGGTATCGAGCCTGGCCGCAAACGCAAGGTCGTCCATCACCGCGACCTTGGACCCGTGGGGCCTCCGGCTACTAGCGCAATGCAGGGCGCAGCTGATAAAGGCGGCTACAAATGGGGCGCGGATCCGCGTCATTGTCGGCGCGCAGTGCCTTGGGAGCGAGAACCTGTCGCTGCTCCCGGACGGGATAGAGCTGCGTACGGCAAGCGACGTTTCCTCAAACCTTGTGATAATTGACATGACCCACATGGTCTCCGTCGATCCGAGCAACGGCAGGGCCGCGCTCTTTGCGTCACTTGACGCGTACGGCAGCCTGCAGGCCAAGAACTTTGAAGAGTCGTGGGCAAGGGCGGCCGAGGCCAAGCATGCGATGGAGACCCGGCCGGCGCTTGCGGCAAAGGCTATGGAGCTTGCAAGGGCTGTGGAAAATGGCCTTGCAGCGCACATGCTGGAATATGCCATGAACAACGAGGATCCCGCAGGCGAACTTGCAGAGGTGTTGGAGAGGAAATACGGGCTCAAAACGGCGAGCATGAGCATGCATGAGATGATGGAGCTCGTCGATTCCGCGCTAAAGTTAAGCTGCCTCGGCGGGCTAAAGCACGACAGGGGCAACAACATAGTCAGTCTTCAGTCCAAGGCGGAGGGCAAGCACATCCTGCCCTGGGCAGTAGTGTTGGCATCGTACTTCAAGCGCGCTGGCAACGAGCCCAAGATAATGCAGAGCAAGCAGAGTCCGCAGCTAGTGCACGTAAGGCTGGCAAGGCCGATATGACATAGCATAAATAGCAAAAGTGCCAATCGTTTTCTGTGCTGCAGGCAAGGATCGCGATAATAGCTGCTGTAGGCGTTGCAGTGGCTGCAGCGGCTATAGCTTTTGCCGTCATGTACTTTACGCCGGCGCTGCAGATTGTGCAGGGAGGCGCCGCGTCTGATAGCAGCATCTCGGCGGTTGCAGGGTCCGGCCTTCCGGGGTACAACCACACCATAGTGACAATTGGAGGCGTCCAGATCCTTGCAGACATTGCAGACACAAACGACAAGAAGACCAAGGGTCTCGACGTTAGGGATAACATGACAGAGACGGAAGGCATGCTGTTCCCGTTTGACGTCGACTATCCCCACGCGTTCTGGATGAATGGGATGAAGTTCCCGCTTGACATCATATGGCTCGATAGCAACAAGACAGTAGTACACATCGAGCATTCTCTGCCGCCGTGTCCTAACCAGTTTGACTGCCCAAACCACCAGCCTGATAAGAACGCGCGGTACGTGCTAGAGACCGTCGCGGGCTTTTCGGAGCGCCACGACGTAAAGGACGGTACGCAGGCGCAGTTTAACCTGCCGGCAGAGAAGGAATCAACTAACTAAAGCTATAAACACGGGTCGCGTCTCTCGCCTCTTTCGTACATACACATGGAATTTAATTCTCGTTTCGACGCCAAGGCGATTGAAAACGAGGTTCGTACTCATCTCGATAATCTCGACATACGGGCCATGCTCGAAAACGAACTTGCTGGGAGGCCTCTTGTAGGATACATAGAGGGGCCGCCTACGATGAACGGCGAGCCACACGCAGGGCACCTTCGGGGACGCGTCATCAAGGACTTGTGGTACCGCTTTAACACGCTGCGCAAGAACAAGGTCATATTCCGCGCGGGGTGGGACACGCAGGGCCTGCCGGTGGAGCTGGCGGCAGAAAAGGAGCTTGGGCTGACAGGCAGCAAGGCAGAAAACGTCAGCAGGGTCGGGATCGAAAAGATAGTAGAGACCTGCAAAAAGCTCGTCCATTCGTACAACGAAAAATGGCGGGCGATGGACGCGCTGCTGGGCATGTCGTTCAACTATGAAAAGGCGTACTGGACCTTCAAGGACGGGTACATAGAGCGCGAGTGGCAGTTCCTGAAAGAGGCGTGGGAGACCGGCGTCCTAAAAGAATGGTTCAGGGTGGTCGCGTACTGCCCGTCATGTCAGACCTCGCTTTCAAACGCCGAAGTAAACCAAGGCTACGAGACCGTCGAGGATCCGTCGTTCTACTACAAGGTAAAGCTCGCTGACGAGGACGCGTTTTTCATCGTCTGGACGACCATGCCCTTTACCATAGTGACCGACGAGATGGTTGGCGTAAACCCCAAAGCGGACTACTCGTACGTCTGGGTGGCAAAAGACACCAACGAGGGTGGCGAGCGGTGGATAGTAGGCTCCGACAGGCTTGCAGAGCTGATGAAGGAGCTCCGCATAGAAGAATACAAAGTTGAAAGGACACTCAAGGGGAGCGAGCTCGACGGCAAACACTATGTCCACCCGCTGCTCGACATGATACCGGGCCTTGCCGAGCTGGCAGAGACGGGCTCGGTGCACTTTGTAGTGGCAGAGGATTTTGTTGACACGGCGACCGGCAGCGGCCTCGTGCACCTGTCACCGGCAAACGGCGAGGAAGACTTTGAGATCGCAACCAGGCGCAACGTGCCGATATTCGTCCCGATTGACGACAGGGTGGTGTTCACGGAAAAGGCAGGCGCGTTCAAAGACCTGTTTGTGCGAGACGCCGACGTGAAGGTGTTTGAGGCTATGAAAGCGAAAGGTGCTTCCGTCAAGATGGGCAGGCTGAAGCACCAGTACCCTACGTGCTGGCGCTCACATCACAAGG
The DNA here is from genome assembly GCA_035547955.1 of Nitrososphaera sp. Classification (GTDB taxonomy): domain Archaea; phylum Thermoproteota; class Nitrososphaeria; order Nitrososphaerales; family Nitrososphaeraceae; genus Nitrososphaera. The sequence goes on from DASZTR010000102.1 coordinate 5,085, forward strand.
TTGTATGGCTCGCGAGGCGCGAGTATTTCTACATCCTGAGCAACCTCGGCGACAAGCCCCTGGAAGCTGCGCAAAAGGTAGACTACTTTTTTGAGCAGCCCAAAAACAGATTTCTCGAGATCATCCGAGAGCAGCACCCTTGGTGTATATCTCGCGAGAGGGTCTGGGGTACCCCGCTCCCGATATGGTCATGTGGTAAATGCGGCCACAAGGAACCTTTGTTTTCCAGGGCCGAAATAGTCAAAAAGGCAGCGGAACTCCCGGATGGCGCAGAGTTTGAGCTGCACCGGCCCTGGATAGACAGGATAAAGATAAAGTGCGACAAGTGTGGTGCGGAGATGCAGCGTGAGCCGTTCGTGCTCGACACGTGGCATAATTCGGGGGCCGCGCCGTACGCGTCGCTCACGGACGAGGAATACAATGACATAATACCGGCGGCGTTTCTGACTGAGGGCATTGACCAGACCAGGGGTTGGGCGTACACGCTCCTGATGGAAAACGTCATCATGGAAGGCGTGGCGCCGTATCGCTCATTCCTATTTCAGGGCCACGTGCTCGACGAAAAGGGCAACAAGATGAGCAAGAGCCTCGGGAACGTGATTGAGGCCCGCAAGCTCTTGTCGGAAAACCCGGTCGACCTCATCAGGCTGTATTTCATGTGGAAGTCGTCGCCGATCGAGGCGCTCAACTTCAGCCTTGACGAGATGAAGACAAGGACGTACCAGATACTGAGCACGCTCCACAACCTGCACGTCTATTTCCGACAGAACAGCGAGTTTGACCATTTCGACAGTGAAAAGCACACAATAGGATGGGTACTTGAAAACAACCTCCTTGCGCCGACAGAGGTGTGGCTCTTGTCCAAGATGCAGGGCCTGATAACAGAGGTCACGACGGCTTTTGAGCGCTGCAGGTTCCACGAAGGCGCCAAGGCCCTCGACGAGTTCATCATCAACCACCTGAGCCAGACATACGTCCCGCTTACCAGAAACGTCATCTGGGACGACAGCGCCGAGAACCTTGACAGGCGCTTGGCAGTGTACGCGACCATGAGCCACGTGCTCTTGCAGATCGACATCCTGCTGCACCCGCTGTCTCCGTTCATAAGCGACTATATGTACCTCACCTGCTTTTCTGGAAAGAAAAAAAATAGCGTTCTTTTAGAGTCGTGGCCCATACGCGACGAGCGGCTGACAAACGCCAAGGTGGAGGGTGCATTTGACATGATAAAGGAGGTCGTCTCGCTTGCGAACGCGGCCAGGAACCTTGCCGGGCTAAAGAGGCGGTGGCCCATCAGCGACGTGGTCATATGCGGCACGCATACAGAACTAAAGCCGCTTGAAGTGGAAGGCGTGCAGGAATCACTAAAGTCGCAGCTGAACGCCGAGCAGTACAGGATGGTCCAGATAAACACAGGCTCGCAGCTTGAGAAAATATCCAGCCTGCTTGAAAACAACCTGCCCGTCACGGTCAACGCTTCACTGGTAAGAAAGAGCGTGGCGCCCCGCGTAAAGGCAGACATCAATTCGGTGCTGAAGGCGTTTGAGGGCGTCGACAGGCTGGCGCTGGTAAAAGAATTAAAGTCATCAGGCAAATTCACGCTTGCGTACAACAACGGAGAAAAGGCGACGGAGCTCTTGCCGGCAGACATAGACATTGCATACAAAGCGCAGGAAGGCTACTCGTCATCGGAGCGGGGCAACCTTGTCGTGTTCATATCGACCAGGCGCGACAAGGAGCTGATCGCAAAGGGCCTGCTGCGCGACCTGGCGCGGAACCTCCAGCAATTGCGCAAGGAAAGGCAGTACAATCCGACGGACATTTTGTCTGCCGCGTACGTCGCCGGCCTTGACGACGAAGAAGAGTCTGCTTCGCTAGCAGCAATGAAGGACGAGATGATGTACCTAGTCCGCGTCAAGGCGGCCGTGCTGTCAAAAGAGCCCCTTGATAAGGTGGGCTACAAGCAGGTGGAAATCGACGGCCGTACTTTTCATATTTCAGTTGAATGATTTTTCACCAAATGGTACGCATTTTTGTTGCAATATTGTAATATCAGACAACCGGCATTTTTTTGCCATCGGGGGCGGGGAACGCACAACCAATACATGTACTGGCAAGTAAAGACTGTTTACCCACAGGTCAATGTTTCTTGCCATACTGCCTTTTCTAGATATTTTTGTCCAAATATCTGCAATTGACCAACGAGCAGGTTACCCTTGATAGCTGGGTCACGGGGAGGCTCCGCGACAAGCTGAGGAGGGCGTCCATCATAGCCACTAGGACAGGCAAGCCCGTAGTGCTGTACAGGCACACCATAGAGGAGATGGACCAGTCTGCCGAGGAAGAGGTAGCTACCGTGAACGAGCAGTACGTCGTAGTGCAGGTCATCACGCACGGTGGATTCATCCCACCGAATTTCCAGCAGCAGTACGTGTTCACGTTTGAGCAATTCCCGGAGTACATCATGAAGAGGAGCAACGAGCTTTTGGCGTCGTGCCTTGATAGCCTCGACCAGGAAATAGCCGATTAACATTTTTAAAGGCGCCTGCATTTTCCAATGGCGAAATGGCCAAGTATGACGGGATAAAGGGTCAGGAGCTCCTTGACGTGGAGGAGACCAAGAACGAGATCACTCTGATCTTCAAGGACAACAGGTACCTGTTTGTAAAGATCCAGAACGGGCAGCTAGTGATAGACTCGGTGCCCGAATAAAAATGTAAAAAAGTTCATTTTTTACTTTTCAGGTATTTTTCGTACATTTCTATGGCCCACTCTTGCACTTCGGACTGGATGGAGCCGGGGCGCATGGCGCGGATCTTGTTTATGGACTCCTGCGCGGTCAGCCTTTCCTTCTTTACAAGGTACGCTGCGAGAATAACGCCAGTCCTACCCTTGCCTGCCGCGCAGTGGACCATCACCGGCCTGCCCTTTTGCGCCTGCGCATCAATGAACTCGACTGCACGGTCAATGTCCTCAAGCTCGGGCGCGGCAAAGTCGTCCACCTGCAGGTGAAGGTAATCGATACCTCCATCGTTGACCCATTCTGCAGGCAGCGGCCCTTCCCTCACAGTCACTATCGCAGATATCCCCTGGCTGCACGCCCAGTCAAACTCGGCTTTTGTCACGGGCATGCCAGAGCCGGCGAGCTTTCCCTCAAGCACCCATCCAAAGTTGGACGGCCTGTCAGAAGTGAGACTGCGCACTTTGCGGTACGCGTCGCCTAACTTGGTCAACGGCAGGGAATTGTCGGCTGCAATTAATAACGCTATGCATAAAACAGATATCCTGCGTCTTTGAATACACTCCATGCTTGAAGCCAGATGCCCCAAGTGTAGCAAAAAGGCGAAGGTCGACGACGACATGGCAAACGTCAGGTGCGACTTTTGCGGATACTCGGCTACCTATGACGAATACCTTGAACTGATGAAGGAGAAGGCGGTCTTGATGGCCGACGACTATCAGATGAACTGGGACAAAAACCCGTTCTAGTTACCAGTAAAACGATTTGTCCGAGCAGTCCAGGTGACTTCCGCAGTTTGGACAGATCATGTGACATGCCGTCATATTCTTCATTTCAAAACCGCAGCGCGGGCATTCAACAGCTTCCTTTGTTTCTGTCACGCTTATGCTTTCAGGTACGAGTTTTTAACCCTTTCAATCATTCTCAAAATTTATTCAATGTTAAAATGACTTTTTCTACGCTCGCTATGCGACAAGAGCGTTACATAACTTGTTGAATACTCCTGCTCGGTTCAAAAAATTATTGATGCTAAAAGAAAAAGCGCGCGTAAACTCAATTATACTTTTATCAACTCCAGTATAGGTTTTAAGAACTATCGGGGAGTCGATGTATACTTTTTGTCCATCTTCCAGAAGATAATCAGATACCGATGGAATACGTTATCGATTTGTGCGAAAACAGGTTGGGAGTAACGTATAGAGTCTCCTTATGATGATAACGGGGCACGATTGACAATCTCTTCAAGATGCTGGGAAATAATCAATTATCCTCCACACATCCTTCTTGAACTGCATGACCAACAAGATTTTCGGCGTTTGAATCTTACATACACGGTCAGGCAAAAAGTGCCAGGATCGCATCAAAATTTTCACGCGACTGGCCGTGCTTGTACTTTCTGAGCGCGCCTATTGTGGCCTCTCTGTCGCAAGATGATAACACTTGCTCAAGAGCATCCGCGATTGCGCCGGACACAAGGAGCGACTGACCGGCGGCAGAGACGTTTGACGCCTTGCGCCGCGTGCTTGCACTTTCAAAGTCAATGATCGTGGCTTGCGTATCATCTACTATGACATGCTTGTCGGCATGGGAAAGCTCGCCGTGGTCAAGCCCTGCCCTGTCAAGTGCATAACACTGCTCAAGGACAGACCTTGCGACTGCAGACGCCTTTGCAGAGTCAATTGTCTTGTCGTGTGCCCATTCGGCAATAGTCACGCCTTGTACAAACTCCATCAGGATGAAATTGTTCGAGTGGCCTACAAGCCTTGGACCCACGCCTGCACTGTTGGCGATCCTGTGGTATTTCACTTCATCAAGCATGTCTGGCCTGTTGGCGTCAGTCCTCCTGACCTTAAGCGCGCACGTTGCAGTAGCCATGCCGCGCACCTTTGCCCTCACTACCAGGCCTACGCAACCCTTGCCGGCGATGTTCGTCCCGCCTATCACCGTCCTGCCGCCTGCAAAGACCGCAGTCACGCCAAGGCTTTCCAGCTCTGCCAACCGCGCCGTGTACTCTTTATCGTCGCCGCTGGGGTAGGTCAACACCTTGGCAAGCTCGGGCGAGCCAAGGACAAGCTCACTTGAAGGAGAAAATGAGGCTCTCTGTAGAGACGAGTTCGTCAACGGCTTGCTTCACCACCACCAGACCTGAAAACTTGCCCCTCTCTTTTCCACTATAAATCTTGACTTTGCCTCCGGTTATCATGTCCCTTGCGATCCCGTTTGCCTCCGGCCTGTCAAGCAGGGTCTTTATCAATTGCCTTGCATCAGTGGCCTTTCTTTTGACGATGGTCGACACCCTCATCTCCCTGTCAGCCCACATCGCAAGTGGCCTTGCGGCCCTCACAAAGCTCTCGGTCTCCTTTGCCCTTGCAATTTCTGGACCTCTGCGCATCGTGTATTCCGGCAACACGAGAGATTCGAGTAGGAACGCAAAGGCGCCGCTCCTTTTTTCGTCAGTGTTGCAAGCCGACCTGTAAACCGTAAAGCCTGCGAGTTCTAGCTGCTTGGCAAGCGAGTTGGCGCTGCGCTTCAGCTGGCCCCATACCGTGTCAGGGCTGCGCTCTCTGTGTGAAAACTCTACCACCAGCACGTTCCCGTACAGTTTTTTATTAACATTTGGCATTTTTTGACGTGCAATAAAGAATTTTGGAGATGGCCTGTGCAAAAACGCCCTTGCGGCAAGCATCATTTTACCGGCGCTTTCTGGCGATACCGCGGTCCCAAGGTTACGCCTTGGGTCTACGGGATCGATTATTATGAGCGGGCTTGAAAACCCTTTTACGACATCCTCGTCATAGCCGTTGCCACTTCCACCACTACTACTCATGACTGAAATGACTTGCCCATGCCGGAATTCCGCTGCAGCAGCAAGCGTGCGCTCAAACGAGCCGAATTTAGCTATCAGCACTTCAGAAACATAGCCTGAAAAGCCGGCAGTGGATATCTCGGCGCCGTAAATGTCTGCAGATTTCAGGAACTTTTTCAAGAGCCTGACCTGCTCTTTTTTGGCCGCATCAAGCGCCTCCATGATGTACTGCGTGTGAAAAGGGGACCTGTCGGCCGCGCTCTTCCACTGGCCCCTTTGCACGTCGTAGCAGGGCACGACGTTTATCCTAGTGCCCCTGACCGTCGCCTCTACGTACGGATGATCTGAGTAGCGCAACTTTGGCCCGTATTTCTTTAGAGCCTGCATGCCAATCTCGATTCCAAGCTGTTCAAACTTCTCCTCGCTGACGGAAGGGTCCATCTTTATGAAAATGTCAACGTCCGCGTCACCACGGAGCCACGTGCCCTTGGCAAACGATCCTGCGAACAAGACGCCCCTCACTTCTGGAAATGCCCTGCTCCTTTGCTCTACGAGCCTTTTTGCATCCTCTGCGATAGAGGAGAGCCTTTTTTCCTCTGAGGCTGTCGGGCTGCACAGAGCAAGTGCCTTTGCAAGGACGGCCTGAATGATAGTGTCGGTCAAGATCCTTGTCCCTTTGCCGCGCTGACGGTATAAATGTTCGAGTACGTCGGGCCGGAAGGAGCCAGATCGCTTTTCTTCAGGTGCACGCTGTTGACAGTGCCTGTGCCAAACGTCCGGCCTGCATATTTTGCCACGTCGATCGCGACATGCCGGTTCTTGGCCCGGAAGATAGTGAGGTGCGGAGAGAACTGCTTGTCCGGCACAAACCCTGCTTCTGCCATCTTTGCGACGACTTGGCCCGCAAGCGCCTGAAGCTTGGCCGACCCTTCGAGGTCAAGTCCCACCCAGACGACCCTTGCGTTTGACGACCTCGGGAATGCCCCAACGCCTGTGTACGTGATGGTAAACGGCTCAAACTTTACCCCGGCGAGTTTTTCGCTCACCTTTTCAGCCTGCTGGCCGGTTATCTCGCCTAGGAATATCAGCGTGAAATGAAAGTTGCCCGGTTCTACCGGCTTGACCTCCCTCTGGCTCCACCCTGATGATAAAACTATCTCTTGCTGGAGTCCGGCCAGCTGGTTCCCAGGAGCATCGACTGCGACAAAAGCACGCATGTTACATTTCAATCACGCGGGTTTGTTTATAATTAATATGTTTTTTTCTGCCGCGGCTTCCTCTATGCCCCTCTCTGCAATCGAATAAATAATTGTAAAAGAGATGTTGACCCATGGCCGGCGCGGACAGCTTTGCAATAGAGCGAGGCAAGGGCGAAAAAGCAGTAACGTGGATGAACGAGTATGCGAAAAAGAACGGCATCAAGTTCGAGGCTAGGCTGAAACAACAAGGATATAATATGCTGACTGTCAAGTTCGGCAGCTTTGAATTCATCTCGTGGAAAGGTGAGTGGCCTGCGGCGCGCAACCTCATCAAGAGGGTAAGCGGCAAACTGGGAGTAAAGACGCTAGAGTCCGGCTACCACGAAAAGGGTGACCTCATTACGTCGATGTTTGGCTCCAGCTCCGAATTTGCCAAAGTCTATTCAAACGGCCACCTTGTTGGGCAGATAGAGATGTCGATGAAGGGAGGTAAGTGGGTCGTCAAGAACGAGGTGTTTTCATGACGCTTTATTCTTCTTACGATTGTTGTTGTTAGCAAGGTAGATCTTTTTCATTTCCTGCACCCACTCGTCCTTTCGGGCATAGATCCCCTTCTGCTTCCTTGACTTGCACACCGACAGTGCATATGAGCACAGCAGCGGAAAGTATACAGACGAGTCGCCATATACGATGACGTTTCCGCGGTGCGACGTCTTGATTTTGCCCCAGCTCTTGCCTTCCTGCAGGGTCGCGCCTGATAGGCCTCCAGTATCGGGTCTTGCGTCGGTCAGCTGGATCAAATAGTCCTGGCCGCCTTCTTTCATTTTTAGTATCTGGTACAGCGCCGGCCCCGTCTGCTGGAAAAAGTTTTTCGGCACGCCCCCGCCAAGCTCCAGCCCGCCTGACCTCTTGCTCTTCCAGAGAATCGCCGCTGACTCGGCGACGTCGAGTATCGTGTTTGGAAAGACGCCCCTGCCTTCCAGCAAGAGAGGAAGCATGTTGAGGCCTATTGACGAGTCGCTTATGGCGGGAATATAGACTGGAACCTTGTGCTCGTACGCCTTTACAAGAAACGACTTGTCTGGGTATTTCGCGTTCTCTTTTGCAGCCTTGCCGAGCGCGTACGCAATGTCCGCTGTCGATGCATTTTTGGGGATCTCTTCTGACCTTTCGGCGATGTCTTTTTGCACCAGTAAGTCTTGCGCCTGCAGGGTCTCCATCTCCTTGATGTACACGTCGTAGATGCGGACTATTTGCTTTGCGTACAGAACGTCATCATCGACATCAAAATGCCCCTGCTTTACTGGCAGACCGTACGCGAAGTGCAGGTCGTGGTACACGTTTGCGCCGGTAGCCACTATCCAGTCTATGAACCCCGCCTCGATCATCTCAGAGATTGCCTTGCCCATGCCTATCGGCGTCATTGCCCCGGCAAGGGTCAGGCAGACGGTAGAGCCGGTGTCTATCATATCTTGCAGTATCTCGGCGGCTTCTGCAAGCCTCCTTGCATTGTAGCCGGTAGACCCGTAGAACTTTATCAGTTCAGGAACGGTCATGTTTGGAGAAACTGTCGGTGGGTCTATCTTGCGCCCGGAAAACGTGTGCCTAGAGTCGCCGTCGTGATTATGGTCGCCGTGGTGGCTGTTGTTGCCGCCGTGATCGTCGCGCACCCTCTATCTAGAAAAATGCCCGCATTTAAAAAATTCTATTTTTACCGTTGTCAGATTTACTCGATGCACAGAATCAAGCTGACGAACTGGGAAACTTTCTTGCTTTTCATTCGATGTACAGGACGTTTTTATTATAGCATACACTGTACGGCGCTGTAATGGCCGGCAAGAAAAAAAAGGGCGATGACCACTTGCTGCACAGCGCAGTAAAGGATCACGCTATTTCCAAGGATTCTGACATAAACTCGATATTTGCAAGTATGGCAAGCTCTGGCGGCTTTGAGTCGCGCAACCTAGCGGACGGAGTCGATATCCTAAAGAGGATGATAGTAGACGAATCAGGAAAGTGCACCAAGTTCCTGTCCTTTGTGGCCGCGCTGATGTCAACGGGGGCCCGCGGGATAGTCCGGGACATGCTCAAGGACAGGATGTTTGACGTAGTCATCACGACGTGCGGCGCACTTGACCATGACATCGCAAGGTCGTACGACAAGTACTATGCCGGCGACTTTCGCATGGACGACGCGACACTCTTGAAAAAGAAGGTGCACCGCCTTGGAAACGTGCTCGTGCCAATGACTGCATACGGCCCGCTCATCGAGGAAAAGGTGCAGAAATGCCTGGGCGACATGTACAAGGCCGGCCACCGCGACGTGTCGACCTATGAGATCGCGGACTATATCGGCAGCACCCTTGACGAGTCGTCGTTTCTGTACTGGGCCCACAAGAACAGGATACCGGTCATAGTCCCGGGAATCGTCGATGGCGCAGTAGGGAGCCAGATTTGGCTTTTCAACCAACAGCATAAGGACTTCAGGCTCAACCTGCTAAAGGACGAGACTAAGCTCTCGGACATGGTGTTTGATGCGGAAAAGTCAGGCGCTTTTATGATTGGTGGCGGGATATCAAAGCACCATACGCTCTGGTGGAATCAGTACCGCGGGGGGCTTGACTATGCGGTCTATATCACGACGGCTCCCGAGTGGGACGGCAGCCTTTCCGGCGCTCTCGTGGCAGAGGCTATATCGTGGGGCAAGGTCACGACAAAGGCAAGGCAGACTACGATCCACGGGGAGGCTTCGACGCTCTTGCCGTTCATGTATGCGGCACTTGCAGCTGCGCGCCGCTGATTTTTCTCTATTTCTTTTTTTGTCATACGCCGTAAAACGCGCTCGACTTGACGATGGTATGGCCGTCGCCTGAAAACTGGAACTTTTCTACCACCGGCGACTCTTGGCCGTTAAGTAAAGAGACATACTCGAAAAAGCACTCGCCATTGTCATTTACCGCAAAGGCTACAGGAGTGAAACGCAGTTCCTTGTACTTTTGCAGCGCAAGTGACCAGTACCGCTCTAGCTCTTTTTTGCCCTTGATAGTGCCTTTCCTTTTTCCGGCATCACCAGCCTGATCTTGGGGCTCGTAAACTCGACGTCGTCAGAATACATCGCAAGCACAGCCGCAAGGTCACGGCTGTTCCATGCCCTGAGCCACCTGTCGACGTGCCCCCGTACAAACTCCTCTGAAATTCTTGTTCCCAAGATATTACCAAAAAAAAGATTGTGTACGAGAGCAGTAAAAACATGTTGAACATGCACGCCTTGGAAACGATTATTACGGCTCGGAATCCAGCAAGCACCACAGCACTTGGAACTAGAAGAACAAGATGTGCTTCGGCACTCGCTTGCCGCCGGCAGGCAGGCCGCAAAACTGCTCAAGGACAACTTTGGAGACTCGGCTACCTACGACGTCTCGGTAAAGCATGACCGCTCGCTAGTGACAAGGGTGGACGGCGAGTCACAGGCGCTGATAATGTCGTATTTGAAAAATCAGTTCCCGGACATCCCCTTTGTTGCCGAGGAGCAGGACAGGCAGGTCAACGCTGGCGTGAAAAAGGACGGTTATTATTTCGTAATAGACCCACTCGACGGCACGGCAAGCTTTGTTGTAGGGATACCGTTCTTTTGCACGTCCATTGCGCTGTGCAGGGGCATGCAGACCCTTTCCGGCGTCCTGGTAGACCCAAACCACGGCGAGGAATTTACCGCGGTCCGGGGCAAGGGTGCGTTTTTAAACGGCAGCAAAATAGCAGTAACAAAGAGGCGCAGCATTGAAGAATTATACATGAACGTGAACCACACCAAGTTTGACCAGAGTAGGTTCGAACGCATCAACGCAAACATCCTACGAAAGATAAGGCGCTTCCACAAGCTTGGCAGCCTATGTCTTGAAGTCGCATACGTCGCTTCCGGCCGGCTTGACGGTACGATAAACAACGACCTGTCGATGTGGGATATTGCGGCCGCCGGTCTTATCCTTGAGGAGGCGGGAGGCAGATGGACGCTGCTTGATGGCAGCAAGCCACAGTTTCCCGTGTTTGACAAGCTGGACATCTTGGCCACGAACGGCCTAATTCACGGCGATATCCTAAAGGCGCTCTAGCTAGCGAGGCACTATTTTCACTGACAGTATCCTTGCGTCGTCAGGGTTTTTGACCTGGTCGCTGTCGCTCCCGCTGCCGCCGACGGTCGGCAGGCTTGCGATCTTGTCTACGACGTCCATGCCTGATATCACGCGGCCAAAGGCGGTGTACTGCCCATCAAGGACCGACTTTATGGTGTCGCTGTCTTGTAGCACGATGAAGAACTGCGAGCCGGCACTGTTAGGGTCGTCCTGCGTCCTTGCCATCGAGAGTATGCCCCGGGTGTGCGGTATGTCGCTAAACTCTGCGTCTATCTTGTAGCCCGGTCCGCCTGTACCCCACTGGGACCTGTCGGCAGTCGCGTTCTTGGTCAGCGGGTCGCCTCCCTGTATCACAAAGCCGGGCACTATCCTGTGGAATATCGTGCCGTTGTAAAAGCCCTTGTCAGCGAGCGCGATAAAGTTGTCAACCGTTTTCGGTGCCGCCTTGGGGAAGAACTCTGCCTTTATCACTCCCTGGGCCGTCGTTATTTCTGCTATCTGAGGGCCTGGCGTCATGTCGGCCTGCGTCGTGCTCACGGGCTTGTACGGATCCCGGGTCGGGTGAGGCACATAGTCCTTGTTGACCTTGTATATCATGACACCCGTCACTAGTCTGCTGCTGTCGTCGTTAAAGCTGGGTGACGAGTACACCAAGTGGAACGGCAGGCTAGGGTCGCCGTTTGCAGGGTACTTGACGTCCTTAGTGTAAAACTCCACCGTGCCAGGGCTGTATGTTTGCTGCGGCTTGCCAAGGCCGGTCGAAGTGAGGGGCGCAAAGAACGCGGGCTCAAACGGTATGAGCTTGCCAAGTAGCGTGTTCTGCCAGAACGCGGGCTTGGGAGTAAAGCCGTCGCCCTCTAGGTATTTTGACGAGTCATAGCCGGCTATCTTGATTATCCAGTTCTTTTTACTCTCCTCTCCGCCTTGGCCAAGCGTATACACCGGCACGGTCTTGCCCGTGGAGTTGCCCTCAAACTGCTTCTGGCCAACGACATAGACTACGACATAGTCTGCATGCAGGTCGTGTGCGATCTTTATGCCAGACTGCTCGTCGCCGGAGAACATCTTGGCTATGGTCTCGATGCGGGTCTGGTTGAAGGTTGCGCCATCTGCAATCGTGGCGCGGTCGCCAAGTGTAGTTATCCAGTAGCCATAGTCCCACCACGACGCAATGACTGCATCCTTGGGCGTATTCTGTGCTATCCAGCTTGTAGCGTTGAGCCAGTCCGTGCTGGTGGTCCTAAATACCGTCCCGCCGTTCCCGATTGCGGTAGGCACGTCGACGGCTTCAACCCAGCTAGAGTTTGGCGGATACATCACTGGTATGAGCAGCATGGCTATTACTACTCCGACGTAGGCCATCTTGACTGCCTTGCCCATCGGCTGCTTGGCGGCCTCTTTGCGCTTGCCTTTTTGCGGGCCAAATGCCTGCGCGTCTTTGCGCTCCAGGATGCTCCTTGTTATCTCGTACAGGCCTATGCTGGCAAGTATGATGATGCCTATCGATGCATACACGAGCAGGCGGGCAAATGTCGCGCTCACATAGACAGCAGTAATGCCGACGATGAGTGCGAACACCGACATGTCGTTGCGTTTTTGAAAAGCCATCCACG
>DASZTR010000103.1:0-18647 GCA_035547955.1 Nitrososphaera sp.
GTGGCCGAGGTAAAGCTAAAGGAGGGCATGTTTGGAGGAGGAGTCATCGGCGACGGCAAGCACGTCATGATACTACTCGCAGAGGGCATGGTCGAAAACGGCATGATAGACCCAATAGCGATATGGGCTGACCATGCTGCGCTGGCAGGCTTTGCCAAGGACTATTTCCACTACCTATGGGCAGACGCAAGGATGCAGAAGAAAAAGGCGGCCAAACAGCAATAGCATATAGGAACAAAAGATAAAGTTAATAGTTATCTCGGCCAAGCTAGCTCTGCACCCGTGGAGTCCCTCAAGCCGCGCAAGTCTGGTGACGAAGAGCTCTTTATTGGCACCGCCGAGTCGGAGCACGTCGAGATGTACCTAAAGGCGATTTGGTACATCAGGGAAAAGGGCGAGGAGGTTAAGATAAGCTCCATCGCAAAACTGCTAAACGTCACGCAGCCTTCTGTGGTCCAGATGCTGCGCAAGCTCAACGACCTGAACCTCGTCCGCTATACCAAAGGCAGTGTCGAACTCACGGGCGAGGGTGACAGGATCGGCAAGCAGATGATACGGAACACGCGCTTGCTCGAAGTTCTCATGAAGGACGCGCTAAAGATAGAGATAGACGAAGAGATGGTCTGCGGAATAGAGCACCACATGAAAAACATCTTTACTGACGCCCTGTGCACGCTTTTAAAGCACCCAAGGAAATGCCCTCACGGCCACGACATACCCAAGGGCCGGTGCTGCTCACCCTAGATCGTTTTTATGCCCTCACTTGCACACAACAGGCGGCGGATGGACACATGCATGCGGGCAGTGACAGGACTAGCCCTACTGACTTTACGTAATATGAGGAGGATCTTGAGTAAGGAGCCCGCTGCTGTCCATCCACCTAAAATTTCTCACAAGCTTGATAAATGACTGGATGGATTTCATAATTGCATTGGTCCAGATAGAAACTACGTGTTCCCTAGAGAGTTTCAGGAAATTCATCATAATAAGTACCTGTCGCTCATTCATACCGGAAAGCTACATGCGCGACTTTGAAGTATTCCCAGAGCGTGAAGAGGGGCCCGGCGCCATCTACATAGAGGCGGCCGACAAGGTCACGCTGAAAAAGATCCGCGAGATGACCTTCGTCAATGCAAAAGAGATACTTGGCATAATATATTCATCAAAGTCAGGCAACACGCAGCTAAAGTGGAGGCAGACGCGCAGGCGCTCCGGCAAGGTGCACGGCAACGCGTCGCCAAATGCGCTGGTCAACCTGGTCGAAGCAGGCGTCCTGACGCAAGAGTGGGTCGACCAGTACATTCACGCTCAGGCTCCGGGTGAAGGTGAACCTACTGGTGCTGCTACAGCCACTGCTGAAGCAGCTAGCGATAACGCTACGGCGGCAGCAACAGCAACAACAAATACAGAAGAAGGACAAGGGCAGAAAGAAGAAGAAAACACAACCGCCGCGCCGCCAGCATGATTGTAAAGCAGAGCGACTCTTCTGCAAACGCCCTTCTGGTCATCCCCGAGGATGCCGACGACCTCTTTACGCTCAGGCGCGTAGTCGCGCCCGGCGACTTTGCGATAGCAGACACGACGCGCGTAGTAAAGCAAGAAAGCGACTATGGCAGGCCGGATAGGGGCGAGCGCATCAAGGTCAGGCTGACCATCAGGGTCGACAGGGTAGAGCTCGACTCGTCAGTAGACAGGCTGCGCGTTTCTGGCACCATAACCCACACCAGCAACGAGCTCGTATCAAAAGGGGTGCACCACGCGCTTTCGCTGCAGGCCGGCGACCTCGTGACCATAGACAAGGGCCGCAGGTGGCAGGACTTGGAACTGAGGCTGCTGAGGGGATCGGGCGGTGGCTCATCACAGTCATCATCTTCGTTCATCTTGGTGGCAATCGACACGCAGGAGGCGGCAGTCGCCAAGGTAGCGGGGACGCACGTCAAGATAATACCAAACATATATTCCGGCCAGCAGGGTAAGCGCTACCCGACTGCGGCCAAGAATGCGAGCCTTGACTCGTTCTTTGCAGACACCGCCAAGACCGTCGCGTCCGTCCTAACGGATGGCGACAGGATTATCGTATTTGGGCCTGGCGAGACCCGCAGGCGCTTTTACAACGCGTTGGACAGAAACGGCCTGCCAAAGGAGCGGGCGCAGGTGGTCGACGGCGTCGATGTCGCCGGCGAAGACGGCATATTCGTCTTTTTGCGGTCTGCTGCAATGAAGGATGCCATGAGCGCCAGTAAGCTTGCCGTCGTATCGGCCATGCTCGACAAGGTGATGCTCATGGTCAACAGGGGAGAGAACAAGTACGCGATGGGCCTCAAGGATATTGCCGACGCGGCAGGCGTCAAGGCGATAGAGGCCATCATATTTTCAGACTCTGTGTTCAAGGCCGCCGACGAGGAGGCAATAGTAAAGCTGCTCAACTCTGTCGAAAGCTACGGCGCTAAGACGTATGCGGTGGATTCTTCAACTGACATTGGCCTTCGCGTTTCGTCGCTTGGCGGGATGGTTGCGCTTCTCCGCTACGCGATGCGCTGACTTGTTTCTTCTTTTTTCATTCTTGACAAGCCATGAAAGGTACGGCATAGAAACGTCGCTCACCTCTATCTCCATGATCTCAGGCACCTCGTACGGGTGCAGACGGGCAAGCGCCTCCTTGAGCGCCTGTGCAGAACCGCCGGCTGCCTTGAAAAAGGCAATGCACTCGAGCTGATTTTCAAGCTTGCCTTTCCATGAATAGATAGAGCGGACTTTGGTGAAACTGATGCACGCGCACAGGCCTTCTTTGACGAGCTTTTTTCCAACCTCCGCGGCTGATTCTTCAATCGGAAACGTCGAGACTACGAACACGGCCTTGGGCTTGCCCATTTTTTCGCCTTCTTGTCCACAGAAATTAAGAGTCGAAGCATAATTAATTATTTTTATTTATTCTTGCACCAGAGTCTCGCAGAGCGGGTTTGCCTTTATAACAATAAAATCGTCGCTCTGGCGGTTCTTTGACATGACCTTATCAAAGTCGGCCTTTGAACACGTAATGACCACCGTCGTCTTGTCAGTATGGTACAGGTCAAAAGTAGGCCCTTGGTGGCGCTCTACATCGCCGATGTAGTCGCGCACCTTGGTTTCAAGCGATGACAGAAGGTCTATTTTGTCGCCCCTCATCTCGTGCGGGTCAAGCGTCCAGGCTATTGCCACCTTGGTCCTGCTTGCCTTCAGCTCGTGCTTTTTCAAGGTGAGGCGCACCTGGTCTATTAGGTGCTTGATATAGCCCTCTATTCCCCTGATGCTGCCGTTTACAAGGTACATGAGCGGACCGGCGCCGTCAAGCGATGAGCCTATCATGCGCAGGTCGTACAGCCCGGAGGTCACGTCGTCGATGTACAGATCGGAAAAAGTGCCGTGCATCAGCTCGCTGGCCTGCAGATTATTATTGTTATTGCTGCCGTCTGTGGCCTTTTTGCACACTTCAAGGATGCTTGCCATGCCCGAATAGTGCGAAAGGGCGCGGATGACGTGTGAAAGTTCTGCAGAATGGACATCGACAAAACTCACCTTCTTTTTGCCGTCCATCGAGGAGTCGTACAGCATCCTAGCAAGGTTATTGTCCTGCTTTGATTTGGCAGAGCCTACCAGCGTTTCGTCACCGGATGCAATGGGGCTTGATGGCATGTAATAGTACGAAACATCTTGCTCTGCAGCAGACATGCCCGTTACGTGCTCTATGAGGGCGATGTTTTCGTTGTTACCCCCTATCCCCGCAGGCAGCATGTAGATGACGGACGAGCCTTTCTTGAGCGCCTTTACTGCGTCCTTGAATTTTGCCGCCACGTCGGCCTTGACGTCCGTTCCCACTTTGCGCACCCGGGGTGCAAAAAAGAGGTAAGACGCGTTCCCTATCGCCACATCCATCGGCTCGAGGCCAAGTAGCGGTTCGTCCTCTACGAGCGAGCTGACGTTTGGATAAGTGCGCGCAATATCTGCCTTAAGAGAGATTGCGTTCCGCAGCGATTCATCGATCAGTGAGACCTTGGCGCCTTTTATCGCCATTGCCGAAGCTATCTTGTATCCCTCTGTGCTCAAGCCGTACACGGCCACCTGCGGCAACATAGCCGCCACTGATGATGGTGATGACGATCCTGCACTCAAGCTGTAGACTGAGCTCCCCCGAACAACGCGCCATATACGCGTTGTCATCAGATAAAGAAAAGGTTTTTCACCGGCACTTACCGCAAAACAACCTGCAGCACTTGAGGATCTGGTTCGACGTCCTGACCCCAAAGCAGGTGATGTTTTTCAAGGATGCAGTGGCATCTCTGCAAAAAAATGGGCACGAGGTACTTTGCACGTCGCGGGACTACCGCGAGGCGGTAGAGCTTGCAAGGATGAAGGGCCTCGACCTGAAACTGGTCGGAAGGCACGGTGGCCCTGAAAGGTACGGCAAGTTGGCGGCCAGCACGGAGCGCATGCGCGCCCTTGCTGACGTGATTAGCGGTTTTTCGCCGGACGCGGCAGTCACGTTTTCATCGCCAGAAGGTGCGAGGGTAGCATTCGGCCTCGGTATCAGGCACATCGGCTTTAACGACTCGCCGCACGCAGAGGCGGTGGCACGGCTTACGGTGCCGCTCATGAACAGGCTCTTGTGCCCTTGGGTGATACCGTACTCGTCATGGACACGCTTTGGCATTTCAAGGAAAGACATTGCGCGCTACCGCGCCCTTGACCCTGCCGCATGGCTCAAGCGCGAACACGATGGTAGCGGTCATGATGAACTAGCACATGCGGATAGGGAAACAGAACTTGACAGAAAAAGCAGTGGAAAAAGGGCAGCAGCGTCACTCATCATGATCAGGCTGGAAGAGAGCAAGGCGTCGTACATTGCAGACAAGAGGCTGGAAAGCACGGTCCTGGTAGACGCAGTCGTGGACGGACTGACGGAGTGTGCTGACATTGTGATCCTGTGCAGGTACAGTGACCAGATAGAGGATGCAAAAGCGCGGTACGGACACAGGGCAAAAGTAATCGAGAGCGTAGTCGACGGCGTCTCGCTGATAAAATCCGCAGACCTGTTCATCGGCGCAGGCGGCACCATGAGCGCCGAAGCGGCGCTCCTTGGCATACCAACGATATCCATAGCGCCGGTACGGTACCACGTAGAGGACTACCTTGTCAGGTCGGGACTTGTGGAGCGCACACGCACCCCGGGAGCGCTCGCAAGGCTTGCTAAAAAGATGCTTGTAGATGAGAGGTTCCGCAGGGCTCAAAAGAAAAAGGCAAGGCGCGCTCTTGCCTCGATGGAAAACCCCACCGAGAAGATGCTTGAGGCAATACTGGCATTGCAGAAACAGAGATAGCTGATCACCATAAATTATAAGGACCCAAAAGAGAATGGAAACACGCCCGGAAGCCCGGTGGAGGAGAGGGATGCATGCAAGAAAATGCATATTGCGCCTTTTCCGCCGAATGTAGTGGCCAAGCATAGGGGCCTTTGGAGCCCTTGACCCCAGTTCGAATCTGGGCCGGGCTACTCTTTTTCTTTTTATCATCCCTTCTCCTTTTTAAGAAAATTCATAACAGCTTGGTTGCAATGCCAGTGCAGCATGGCAAACAATAGCAGCAAAAGTAACCAAGTCTACATCACGAGAAGGCTTCCAGAGTCTGCCGTTGAAATGCTGAAAAGAGAAGGGTTTGACGTGACGCTCCACAAGGGGCAAGAGCCACCTACGAGAAAAGAGATCATGAAAAACGTCGAAGGCAAGGACGCCGTCCTCTGCATGATTTCAGATAGGATGGACAAGGAGGTCATGGATGCTGCGGGTCCGCAGCTAAAGATAATCAGCTCGTACAGTACTGGGTTTGAGCACATCGACGTTGCAGAGGCTACAAGGCGGGGTATCTATGTCACGTACACGTCAGACATACTCGCAGAGGCGACTGCAGACATTACTTTTGCGCTCTTGCTTGCATGCGCACGAAATATCGTCGAAGGCGACAGGATGGTCAAGCAAAAGAAATGGAAGGTAGGGTGGATGCCGGATTTGCTCCTCGGCCAAAACGTGCACGGTTCGACGGTAGGCATCGTCGGCCTCGGCAAGATTGGCGCAGCAGTCGCAAGGCGTGCGAGGGGCTTTGGGATGGAGATACTCTACAACAACCGCCGCAGGCTCGACGAAGCGGCGGAAAAAGAGGCGGGCGCCAAGTACGTGGATCTAGATTGCCTGCTGAAGCGCAGCGACTTTGTGACGCTGCACACCACGTTGAACGACGCAAGCAGGCACCTCATCAATAGCCAGAGCCTACAAAAAATGAAAAAGACAGCATTTTTGATAAACACGGCAAGGGGCGCCGTGATAAACGAGCGCGACCTTGCGACCGCACTGAAAAAAGGCACCATAGCGGGCGCAGGCCTCGACGTGTTTGAAAAAGAGCCGCTTGGAGGAAAGAGCCCCCTGCTTGCGTTGAGAAACGTCGTGCTTTTGCCGCACATCGGGAGCGCTGACCTCCTGACAAGGTCAAGGATGGCGCAAGTCGCCGCAAAGAGCATCCTTGATGTCGTTGTCGCAGGAAAAGAGCCCGGCCGGCAGTTCTTGGTAAACCCGCAGGTCCGGCAGCGCTCCTAAGAAGAAGGAGAAGTTCCGTCATCCCACACTTTCTTTTTACGGTCATAATCCTGCCGCGAGTATGCAATCCTTGCAGGGACTCCCATGACCACCGTATCGGCGGGAACGTCCCTTGTCACTACGGAGCCCATCGCCACTACACTGTTCCTGCCCACCCGCACGCCGGGCCTTAGCACAGCGCGGGCCCCGATTATCGCCCCGTCCTCTACTACCACCCCTATCATCCTGGGGCTCATCGGGTAGGGATCGTTGGTAAAGGTCGCGCCGGGGCCGACGAAAACATCGTTTCCAATCACCGTGAGCGGCGGGATGTACACCATGCCTTCGATCTTGACGTTGTTTCCGATCTTTACCCCATAGTCGACGTGAGCGAGCGAGCCAATCTTGACGTTGTCGCCCACCACGGTCCTGGCGCCGACGTATGCAAAGTGCCATATCCTAGTGTTCTTTCCGATCTTCGCAGTCTTGTCGACGTTGTTCTTCACGCCGGCGGCGTTCCTATACGAGGTTGTTGTTGTTGTTTTTTTTCGATTGTTGGCCTTGGCCATTTCTTCTCCTCTTCTCTATCTCCACTACTATAGATGCCACGGGTTTCCTTGCCTTAAGATTTTCTCGGGGAGCTTGGCCTGCCACCTTTGCAAAAAGGCAGTGTCGCGCTCTTTGTTGCGCAGCTCGTCAGGCAGCATGACGGGTATCTCTTCCATTATGGGGTAGTACCTCCTGCACTTGGCGCAGGCAAGGACGCCCTCCTTCACCTCGTCGCCGGCAGACTCGATCTCGACGAGCTCCAGAGGGTAGTGCTTGTCTATCGGGCAGGCCAGTATGTCAAGCATTGAGCGCTTCATGTTTACTCATTTCAGATCTAGGTATATCGGAGAGCCGGTATCGCTTGATAAAAGTGCCGCTTCTGCGACCTTGGTGACGTTTGTGGCGTCCTGCGCAGGGACGGCGCAATGCTCCCTGCCCTGGACTGCGGCTATAAAGCTCTTCAGCTCAAGTGTCAGCGGCTCCTCAAAGGGTGTCCTTGGTGTAACCGTTTCGCTGGCGTTGTCTATCTTGATCTCCTGGGAGATAAAGTTGCCCGATATTATCCCGTCCGTGCAGACGGCGCTGAACGTGCGAACCTTCTTTGGCGTGAGCCAGTTCACAGAGATGATCGCGACCCGCTGGTTTGCAAAACCAAGCATGAGGGTCGCAAAGTCCTCATATTCATGTAAGTGCCTGCCGGCCCTCGCAAAGACGACGTTTGGCCTTGCGTCAAAGAGAAACATTGCCGTGTCGATGTCATGCACCGCGGTATCAAATATTATGCCCACGTCCTTGATCTTTGGTGGCATGCGGTTTTCCCGGTGGAATTCCAGCATCAATAGGTCGCCGCACTTTTTGCCAGATATCATCTTTTTTGTCTCGCTCACGGCTGGGTTGAAGCGCTCGATGTAGCCGCACGTAAGAATCACGTGCTTTTTGCGGGCAAGTTCCATCATCTCGTCGCACTCTTGCGACGAAAACGAAAGCGGCTTTTCCACAAACGCGTGCAAGCCCTGGCCGATCACCTTCTTGGCTACTGACGAGTGCGTCCTAGTAGGAGTGCAGATAAGGCAGGCGTCAAGGCGCTCCCGAACAAGCATGTCGTCCACCGACGAATACGGTGCTGCGCCGTGCTTGTCGGCGATCTCTTTTGCCCTGGTGGCGTCAAAATCGCACACCGCGCCAAGGACTCCAAGTTCTGCAAGGACGCGGGCATGGTTCTTGCCCCACCCTCCCACACCAATTACCGCTATTCTCGAATTACTTTCGTTATTGTTGTTATTATTATTTACCATACAGGCGTCAACCAACCCGCGTACTCTATGACGCCACCTGTTACAGCCTTCTCATATGTTTGCCTTATGCTCTTTGACACGGGTCCTTCCTTACCAGTGCCTATCGCGTGGCCGTCGACGCTTGTTACCGGGACTATTTCCGCAGCTGTCCCAGTGAGAAAGATCTCGTCGGCCATGTAGAGCTCCGCCCTTGGTATCGGGCGCTCGGTGACGGTGTATCCCATGTCTTTTGCTATCGTGATGGCAGACTCGCGGGTGATGCCCTCAAGGGCCGAGTCGGCAAAGTACGGCGTGTAGATCCTGCCGTCCCGGACTAAGAAAATGTTCTCACCCGACGCCTCGCTCACGTTGCCGGCGACGTCGAGCAGTATCGACTCGTCGTATCCGTCCCTCTTGCACTCCTGCGTGGCGAGCACCGAGTTGAGGTAGTTCCCCGCCGCCTTGGCAAGCGGGGGCGTCATCTGGTCGTTTATGCGCCTCCACGATGAGACGCGGACCTTGAGACCGTCGCCCTTGAAGTACTTTGCAAAAGGGAATGCGACTATGATCGTGTGAGTCGGCGAGTCTCTGGTCACGTTGAGGTCTATCCCGTGCAGGCCTACAAAAGTGAGCGGTCGAATGTAGACGGACTCTTTTGTCCTGTTCTTTTTCAAGAGCTCCATAGTAGCGTTCCCTAGTTCTTTTGCGGAATATGGTAGGGAAAGCGAATAGACGTTTGCAGAGCGGTGGAGGCGTTCCATGTGCTCCCTTAAGCGAAAGACAAACACGTTGTCCCTAGAGCCGTAGCCTCTGATGCCTTCAAAGACGGCGGTGCCATAGTGCAGCGCGTGTGTATAGACAGGTACCTTGGCGTCTTCCCACTTGACAAACTTGCCGTCAAACCAGACGTACTCGGCGCCCTTTTCCTTCATATTTATAGTTGACAAGCTTTGCTGCGGATTATAAAAATCCTACTCACTTGTACCCTTCCAGCGGAAACTTCATCCCCATGACGCGCCTTGTCGCGTCATGCACTCTTGCAAACCTCTCTACTGCCTGCCAGTTGCGCTCGATTACTGCTACTGCTTGCAGGGGCACCATGTTACGCCACGTCCCCCTGTCGCCTTCGACTGCCTCGCGGTATAACATGTCCTTGACAGACGTCGCGGATATCTCAAGCCTGTCGGCCTTAAGTGGGTTTAACCTGTAGACCTTGAGCATCAGGCGCTCTGCTTTGTCGCCCGTGTATGACACGAACCTGTCCTCCTGTACATGCGACACGATTCTATTGCGCAGCTCCCAAGATTTTGGCGACAGGAGTGGTGGCATGTATTTTGCAAAAGGGGCGTAGAAGGCATAGTCCGGTAAGATCTTAACAGAGTCGCCAAATACCGCCGCAACCATCTCCCTGCGCTGTTCAAAAGAGAATGGAAAGCTCCGCGTGTTTATTTCCTCTTCTTGCACTTTTTCAATGTTAGTGTTGTCGTCATCATTGCTTTTCATGAAGCGCACGGGAAAGACGTAGACAGAATAGTCGCGTTGCAAGAGGTAGGATATTATCGACTCGTGTGCCTTTGTCATAGGATTAAGGTGTGCAAGATACAGGGCGGCGGTTCTTCCCATGTGTGTTCTTTCTTTACCGTAAAACAATATCCCAATATAAAAAGTGGAAAAAAGAAAAACTATGCGCGTGTGTACTTTCTCAGGCTTTATGGATCTCGATTTCAATCGTCGAGACGTTGCGCGTCCTTCCGTCCTCAGACTTGACAGTCTCAGAGCCGATCCTTACGTCGCCTATCTTGTAGCCTGCGCTTTCCATCCTCTTGATGGTTATCTGGGACACGTCTACAGCCCTGCCGATGCTCAACCCCCTTGCCTTGATTGTCACCTTCGGCTGGTTTGCCAGCTGGATGAGCGTCGAGGTGACATATGCCATGAGCGGTTTTTTGCCGATGTAGATTGTGTCATGTGGTCCATCCCTTGAGGGAGCCTGTGGAGCGGTTGAATTCTGTGGTGTGCTTGGTTGTGCTTCAGACATATATGGTGCGTGAGTGGTTGCAGGGCTAATTTAAGCTATGACCGCGGCATTCTATGACAAGAAATTTTCTGATCAGGACATACATACACACTATCACATACTTTAGAATACACGCTGCAGTTGTATTTTTCTTCAGGCCTCTACTATGAGGAAGAAGACGACAGGATGGTTTCAATTCCGACATCAGTCGGCCCAAAGTCCCTGACGACTTCGGACCATTTCACGCTCCGTACGGAAGGAATCGACCTTATCCCGTCCATCAGGTTGAGCAGTTCTCGCGAATCTTTGTAGAACACTGTAGTCACTATGTTTGCCTGTGGATCGCCAATCCTCAGGGACGTGCTGATGATATTCCTGCCAAAGTTGCGCAATAGCTCCGAGACCGCATCACCGCAGTCTCCGTCAACGGAGATCATGAGATCCGCCCTCCGCCAGTGAAACATACTTATGTTTATGTAGTATTTCTTTTTTAGAATCGTATGCTCAAGCTTGGCTCGCCTCCTCTGGATGGTCGAAAGGGGACTAGAATATTTGCTCGCAAGGAATGTGCTCTTGACCTCGGCATCCTTTATCATTTCCTTGATTATGCCAATATCGAGGTCATCTAGCACAAGTTTGCCAACCTGATCAGACTGTTGTGACACAAAATTGCGATTCTTCCCCACGTTTGACATTTTACGTCAGATAGCAAATCATTTAAATGTTTTAGTATTAAATCTTTGTTGTATCTGATATCATATGTCAATTATATCTCCGCAACAGGGCAAAAAACCCGTTGCTACGGCAAAGCGGAGATTATACCCTTGTTGTGGATGGGAACGGCATACACCTCTTGCGACCAAGTGACGCGATCAATGCCTTCAATGCTCCATATTTTCGAGATTGTTCCCAGTACGTCGGCACTGTCGCCATAGACGACTTCTGCCACAATGTCTGACGTGCCCAAGTGGACTGCGACTGAGATTATGCCATCGATTTCTGCGAGTTTTTGTGCGGCCACAGACACGTCGAACCCTTTGATGCTTGCATGGATCATCCCCTTGTTGTAGCCGAGTTTCTTGTAGTTTGGCTCCATCTTGTTTTTGACGATGCCTTTTTCGATTATTATCCTGGTCCTGCGCTGAACTGTGCTCAGCGGCACCTTCAGCTCCTTTGAGATTTGCTTGTTGTCGTACCCTGACACCAGCATTCCTATTATCTTGAGATCCAATTCATCTATCCTCACCAGCGATTTGTTATTTAGGTCACGAGTAAGGATAGTTTTGGTGTTTTTCCTCAACCACTAGGGTATAGATTACCATCCAGATATACTTATTTGCCTAGTTCTGCACTTGCAAGTGAGTTTTAGCATCACTGCCAGTTGCGACCAGCGCCTTTTGCGTCGCTTCTACGGTCTATGCTTTTCGAGAAATTAGCGTGCCCACAGCTTCCGGACAAGTTTTCAATTAAATACCCCGTCGTGTAGCATAAGCTGCATATCGCACATGGCTGAGCATAACAAGGTTGTGTCCCTTCTTTTGTACGCTGCGGCTGCTGTCTTTATAGCTGCCGCGCTTACAATCCCAAAAACGGCAACCAATGCCGCGTACGCCCAGGCCATGAGCATAGAGGTGAACGCGCCCATACTCAAGGTCAAACCGGGCGAAAGCGCCGTCAAGGACATCACGGTGTACGGCACAGGCGTCGATAGCATGCAGGTGACGGACGTCACTTTTGGAGAGGGCCGCGAGATCTTCCGCCTAGGCAACCCGCTGCCTGTGCAGGCGACCCATGACCCCGTGACGGGCAAGCTCAAGGTAGATGTGCCCCTCATAGTAACGCTGCCGCCACAGACGCTAAAGGACTCGGAATACCCATTTACGGTCACTGCTACCTCCGGCCAGCAAAGCGTGCAGGCTAATTCGCGCGCCCTAGTCGTGGTCGTGACCTCGGAAAACCCCGCAGGGTATTTACCAGACTCTGCAATAACAGCCTTGTACGTAGTGATGGCAGTGGGCGGCGTATTTTGTATCATCCTGTACAAAAAAGTAGCAGCAAGAAGATCATAGCACTCCTACTCATATTACAAATATACGTCCGGGCGCGTACAGGTTGCACGGTTCCGTGGGCAAGGAAAAGATCAAGTGGAAGGTAGAGTACGACTATACGTATTACAAGGTCTACGACAACAAAGGAGCGCTTGCAGGCTATTTCTTTCCCCACTACAGCAGAGACCCCTCTTCTCCCAAGGATGGCGACGAGGATGACAACAGAAACGACGAGGAGTCAATAGAAAGGTTGAACAAGAACCACGAACTGGTGTCGCAGGGAACGCTCCTTGTCCCGATGACCAAGCTCGACCTCCTGGACCACGAAGAAGGCATCAGCGTCGACCATGCCATCGAATCGCTTGACGCAAACCTGGTACGGACAAGGTTTTGGAAAGACTGGCTTACCAGAAACGCAAAGGAATTATCGCTGTACGGCGCAAGCGTCCATACGGCAAGAGAAGACCGCAACATGCTGTCCCTGGCAATAGGCATCTCTGGTGACATCACGCTTGGCGAAAAGGAGGTCAAAGAGTTTTTGACGCCGCTCCTTGATAGACTGCACGAGGACGGCCTGCTCTAGGTTATATAGGGTACACTCGGGAGATTGACGTACAGACACCAGGTGCATTGTCATCCATGAAGATCCAGTTTGCCCATCACCTCGTTTGCCTGCAGCACAACGATAGGCAGATCAGGCTGACGTTAGACCCCCTTGCCATAGACGGCAAGAACGAAAATGAATGCACCGAGGGATTTTTAAAGTGCCCCGAGTGCGGCACACTCTACCCCATCATCCAGGGCGTGGCGATAACGGTCAAAGATTTTGCATCCTATGCCGCGGCAAGGTCGCAGACCTTTGGCCGGTGGCTCCTTGGCGCAAACACCAAAGAGATGAAAGAATTCTTAAAGGACAGAGGGAGCAAGCTGTCGCCCGGCGCCACGACAAACGACAGGTATGAGGAAGGAGGTAGCTGGTTCGTCCCGTACAGGTGGACCCAGTATGAGCACACCGAGGAGGACCGGTTTATCCAGCACATGAGGTGGCACCTGCGCCCAAACGAGGTGTACAACCGCGTGGTGCACGGCATAAACAACGACATGGACGGAGTCGCACTCGACATGGCGTGCTCGATGGGCTACAGCACACTCCTCCTTGCGCAAAAGTATGCCTTTGCAATAGGCATCGACCTGTCGTTTTCGTTCATACGAGAAGCGCGCAAGAAAATGCAAGAGAAGAAACTTGGGAACGCCGAGTTCTGCGTCGCAGACTCGCTTGCCCCGCCGTTCCACCCGGGCAAGTTCGACCTCGTACTAGCAATAAACCTGCTAGAGCTCGTTGACGCCGAAAAGCTCCTCTCGTCAATACATCGGATGCTAAAGCCGCACGCGAGCACTATCATCGCAGACCCGTACGACTATAACCGCGACCCGCCTCCGAAAAAGTCGTATGATGGGCAGTCCTTCCGCAGGCTGGTAGAAGACTCTGGTTTTGAGATCTTTGAGAAGAGTAGCAAGAACGAGTCGTACATACCCTGGGTGCTCAAGGTGAACGAGCGCGCATACCTCTACTACTTTGTGGACTATTTAAAGGCACAAAAGAGGTCAAAGGAAAAGTTCTGACCCGATCTGTTTAATAGCACGGCCACTTTAACGGCGGATACATATGCCAACTGCATACGTGCTCATCAACTGCGATTTGGGTTCCGAAGAGGAGATAATAAGAGAGCTGAAAAAGATGCCTGGGACGATAGAGGTAAGCGGCGTATACGGCGTCTATGACATCATCGCCAAGGTCAGTTCTGACAGCATGGAAAGGCTGCGGGAGACCATCACCTGGCACGTCCGGAAGATAGACAAAGTGCGCTCGACCCTGACCATGATAGTGATTGAGGGCCAGGGAGAGAAGAAAAAGTAAAAGGTAGCAGCAGGCCAAATTCTTAATATCGTCTCTTTCTTTTCTTTTTCTTGCATTATTGAATTCCATAGAAGCAATGGCGCAGGAAATCAGCCAGCAGCTGGACGACTTGTCGCGGCTTGCGCTGCCGGCGCCTGCAGGGAACAATGTTGTCTTTGTGGGGTCCGGCGACTCGTACGCCGCGGCGCTTGCGGCCTGCTACCTTTCGTCAGGGCGGGCCACTTGCTGGCACCCTGCAGATGTCATTTCCGACCCGCTGCTGTTGGAAGGCAGAAACGCATACTTTGTTTCAATTTCAGGCAGGACTCGCGCCAACGTCCGGGCTGCAAATGCGACAAGAAAAATAAATGCCACCAATACTGCCATTACGGCAATAACGGCCAATGGAGACAGCGCGCTTGCAAGGGCATGCGACAGCGTTTTCGTGCTGGACTTCAAGGGCGCGGGCAGGACGTCCGGCACCATTAGTTTTGTCGCAAGCGTGCTCGCATGCACGCACATTGCCACGCAGGGCAGGATAGGCTGCCCTGCAGACCTGCGAGGAATTTACGCCAAGGCTTCAAAGGCAGCAGGCAGGATTGCAATGAGGGTCCGTACAGAGCCACAGTCTACAGTTATCCTGGGCAACTCGGTCTTCTTTTCAGCAGCATTGTACGGCGCTCTAAAGTTCAACGAAGTGCTTGGCTTTAGGGCACAAGCGCTCCCTCTTGAAGAGTTCTTTCACGCCCCGCTTTTTGGGTTAAAACGCGGCGACTTGGTTATTGTGCTTGGCTCAAAAGGCGAAAGAGGCCTTGCAGATAAAGTCAACGGGCTGTTTGTGAACTGCAACAACGGCATGCAAGAGCCAATATGCTCGATGCTCTATGCTGTATTTTTCGTGCAACACCTTGTGCTCACAATCGCAAGGAGGAAGGGACTGAAGGAATGCTACTTTGTGCGCAACAAAAGACTACTAAGGACAAGCTCGGACGTCATTTACTGATTTTTTTGTTGTCACTTTGCTCCACGGGTAGCTTTAGCTTGTTGCCCCATTCGCCCCACGAGCCAAGGTACATCCTGACATTCTTGTAGCCAAGCATCTTTAACACGACAAAACTGTTTGCAGCCCTGTAACCTCCCTGGCAGTAGGTTATCACCTCGGCATCCTTTGGGATTTGCAAATACATCTTGGTAAGGTCCTCCATGTCTTTGAAGAACGGGCCTTGAAGGTTGTCGTTCCAGTCGATGTTTATTGCCTTCGGTATGTGGCCTGCGCGCGCAGCCCTGATGGTCGACCCTTCAAACTCGCCCCTTGAACGCGTATCGAGCACCACTGTTATTGCTCCTTTTTTGCTTTTCTTCCTCTTTATCGCGGATCTTACCCTGTTATAGTCGGCAAGGATTTTTGGGTCCGGCCTGCCCTCGAATTTGGTAGAGCGCACAAAGGGGTTTGTCTTTGTCTCAATAGGCAGCCCCTTTGCCTTCCAGCCTTCGATACCCCCGTCGAGCATCGCAACCTTGCCGTGCGAGAAATAGAGTGATAGCCACACGCCCCTTGGCGCCGACGACCCGGAGAAGTTGTCGTAAAAGACCACGAACTTGTCCTTTGAAAAGCCGATGTTTGACAGCAACAACTTTGCCTGCTTGTTAAATTGCCTAATGCCCTCCTTGGACGTGTCTATCCAGTGGAACTGCATAAGGTCAACGTTTACCGCGCCCGGGATATGGCCGGCGGCATACTCGGAGAAGGGCCTAGAATCGACGACGATTAGGTTTCTGTAACCATTCTCCCTTGTAATGCGGGCACCCAGATCTTCAGGAGGTATTACGAGCATATGTATCCATCTTCCTTTTTACCACTCGAAAGTTTTTTTACAATGTTAATATTTATTTCCGTAGGCATGACCTCCATACGGAGCATCCTCCACGTTGGCTAGGAAAAAGACGGATCAAAAAGGAGAGCGCCTAGAGTCCATCCGCGACGCGCACAACGCGGAAAAGATGGCAAGGACGACTCGCATGGAGGACTACCTTGAAGTGATATATGAGCTCATCCAGCACAAGGGCTACGCGACGACGGTGGATATCTCCAGCTACCTCAACGTCAGCTCGCCAAGCGTCACAAAGATGCTCCAGCGCCTAAGCGAGAGCGGCCACGTCAACTACGAGAAATACCGCGGCATAGCGCTGACGGACGCCGGGATGGCTGTCGCCAAGAGCATGCACGACAGGCATGGCGTGCTTGCAGAATTCTTGATGATGATTGGAGTAGACGAGGACACTGCTAATCGCGACGCAGAGGGCATCGAACACCACCTGCACCCTGAAACCCTCAAGAAACTTGAAGAGTTTGTCAAAAAGGCAAGGAGCCAAGGGCTTTTTCGCTAAAGCGTGTATGCGCATGCACACACACGCACACAAACAATGGCTCTAGCGCTTGCTCTGGAACATGCGTATTTCCTGCCCCGAGACAAGGGCGTTGAACACCTGCTTGCCCGCTTCTGACCGCTTGTCTATCTTTACCCGCGCCTTCTTGCCCACCTGGCTGCTCAGGATATACTCGTCGTCGATGTAGATGTCGACTGTGCGCCCCACGACGCTCTCGTCGACCATCAGGGTTATCGCAGAGCCTGACTCACTTGCCTCAAAGGGTATCTCTTTTCCAAGGGTCGGCGTCTTGACCTCGACGTCGATGTGGACGCCAAGATCCTCCTCAAGCTCGTTGACGGTGGAGCCTCCTTTTCCGATTATTTTGGGCGCTGCCTCCTTGCTGACCCTGACCTGCACCCTGTTCTCTGACAGGATGTTCACTTCGGCCCGAGGATCGAACCGACGTACCACGTCCATTATCTTTGACTGCGCGAGCTTCTTTATCCCCGACTCGTTAGAACTGTCTCTGGACTTTGACACTGGGACTACGACGTTCTCCTCGCCGTAGGTGTAGATTTCATACTCTACTGCGCCCGATTCAAAATCTCGGACCTCGACGAGTGGCCTCGCAAGGTCGGCCTCGGTCATGCCGCTTGGTACCTTGACGGTCAGGCCAAGCTCGTAGACCTTGTCTATCCTGCCGTCCTTGACAAAGATAATGGTGTCAAGTATGTGCGGTATCATGCCCAGCTCCACCTTGCCCATGAACCTCTGGATGGCATCGAGCGGGCTTGAGGCGTGCACCACCCCGACCATCCCCACGCCGGCAAGGCGCATGTCTGCAAAGACGTGGAAATCCTGCGTCCTGCGCACTTCGTCAAAGATTGTATAATCCGGCCGGACAAGGAGCAGTATGTCCACTGCCTTTTCAAAGCTGCCCTCAAGCGGCCCGTATTGCGTCACCTCTTCGGGCACCTGCAGGTCGCGTGGCGACTCGAAGGTCTTGACTATCTTGCCCTTTTGCACGTAGAATTCAGCCAAGCTGCTTGCGAGCGTGCTTTTGCCAGAGCCTGGCGGGCCGGCTATGATTACCCCTTCGGCCTTGCCCGACAGCCGCTCCATCAGCTTCTCGCTAGCGTGGTAATCTGCAAGAGCAAGCCGGACAGTCGGCCTCACAATGGTCACCTCAAGGCCATCTGAGAACGGCGGCCGGGTTATCGCTATCCTGTAGAGCCCAAACTGAATGACCGTCGCGCCGCTGCGGCTTATCTCCACCGTCCCGGAGCCGCTCACCCTGCTGGCCTCTGATATCTCTTTTACCATGTCGTTAAGCTGCCCGTACGTGCTCTTGCCAGAAGAGGAGGAGCCCACCTGTACCAGCTGAAAATTGCCCGGCTTGCCTCTCTTGGCCATAGGCACGACGTTTTCCTTCAGGTGCACGCTCATGGTTGTTTCGTCAAAGAATTTCTCAAACGCAAGGTCGGCGGTCTTGGTCGGCGCCCGGATGTGACGCGACTTTATCCCTTGCGCCTCGGCGACGAGTGCCTGCACGTAATCCGCTGTAAGGAGTGTAGCCGACTCGTTCATTGCTACGTCTTTTATAATGGCGTCTATCCTGCCGTGCTTGGCGAGCCGGATGTCGTTGATGTCGGGCCTCGCCCCAGAGAACCTCACTGCTATGTCCCGGACAGAGGCGAGTTCTCGCATCTTCTTTATCTCGGCAAGGCCCACAAAGCCGTGCTCCTTGTTTGTCGACGCCTGCGCCTGCAGCTCGTCAAGGACCGCGAGCGGGATTATTATCTCGCTCTTGGCATCGATCTCGCCGGCCTCCAGCATTTTTGTTATCTCGCCGTCGATTATTATGCTTGTGTCAAGTACAAATTTTCCCACGTG
>DASZTR010000104.1:0-7032 GCA_035547955.1 Nitrososphaera sp.
ATTAGGTCAAAAAGAGTACGAAATGTAGGAGACGTGTGTGCGCGTGCGAGCCATTATTTTCCTGACCAAGATTCGTAACGTTTTGCGTAAATAATCATCCATAAAATGATATGAATCACTTTTCTTGGCATTATCAGATAATAAATCATGAGAAAGGTCAAAACGATCACAAATGCTAACTGCTGTTTGAAAAAGTTAGTTAAATAGCATTACATTTAATAGCTTTTAGGAGGTAGACAAGACATACAAGTGAAGTCGCTGTCAAAGTTGGATAAAGATATCCTGAGGATCCTCCTATCACCGGATGGGAGGATGACTTCAAAAGCGATTGCAAAAGCCTTGGATATCCCGGCCACAACCGTCCAGAGGCGCCGGCGGAAGCTGGAAGACAGCCTCCTGACGATAACGTACTCGCTGGACCTGAAAAGGTTTGGCTGGCACAAGATAGACTTTCTCATTGCCACCGAGAAAGGCAGGACCATGACGATTGCCAAACAGTTGCTAAAACTTGACGAAGTAGTTTACGTTGGCAGGGCCATCGGGCAGCAGACTATCGACCTGCACGTCCAGGCTATCCTTGAGGGGAACGCCGATATTCTCCGTGTCATGGAAATGCTAAAAGCGATGCCGGGCATAAAGGACGTAGTCTGGAGTGAGATAGTTCAAGTGGTCGGAAGAAAGACATCGGTCCCCACCCACATCATCGAGAAGCTCTAAAGAATTTTTTCACATACATAATCAAAATACCTGAGGTTGTATTTTAACCAGCGACCGGATAAGGTTTCTAACGGAGATGAGCCTGTGAGCGTGCTACAAGGTAAAAAGAGGCCTTCAGGCCAACTTTGCCTGACAGAAAATGCATTTTTGGTTGCCAATATGGTTTTTTGTAACGACACCAGATTACTTTTTTCACGATAACAGCATTGTTTAATATAGTGCATCTTGTTATAATAAGTAAAAAGGCAGGCCAACGACTTGTCGGAACATATCGATCCCCCAAAAGACGTCGACGGCAAGAGTGCAATTCAGGAATTGCGCCTTGACGAGACCGACCTGAAACTGATTGACCTGCTGCTATCAGGACACACGACAAGGCAGAGCGCCCAGCTATTAGAAAAGCCATTGAGCACTATCCAGAGGAGGGCCAGGCTGCTTATCCAAAACGGGGCATTAAGGCCGACCTTTGAGCTTGGATATTCCAAACTCAGGATCAAAAAAGGATTTTTGCACGTTTATCTAAATGACGGAAACATCCAGTCTATGGTCGACAGACTTCTCGCCTACGACGGGGTCTTCTGTGTCGGCGTGCACCTAGGCAACTCGGACATAATAGGAACCTTTGTTTTCAGCGACAGCCGCGAGGTGCTAGACCTAATATCGCAAACAAAGGACATGGAGGGTGTAGAGAGGGTCGTGTGGTCTGAAGAGGTATATGCGATGTCGACGAGCCCCAAGCTGACGAGAATACTTGGAAAAAACAGGCGCTATGGCAAGGCAAGTAAGTACACGTACACGGCAAACGAACGGAATGCCTAGATGCTGTCAATGAGGTGCTTTGGGACGGCAGCTTTTTGCACAACGCGCTGAATGGACTCCGACCATATTGCATCCCTTACGCCGTCCATGCTCTTGATTGCCTCAAGCATGTCGAGTATTTCTTCGTTGTCCACAAGTATTGTCTCCACTTTCAGGTCGATTGTAGGTTGGCCTATGCTCCTTGTGATCGACACCACCTCGCGCATTTTTGCCAGTTTTTTTATTATCGCCATTGTCTTGCCGTTTTGAGTCGAAATAAGGAAATCGACATGCCTCCACCCGAACTTCTTCAAGTCCAGGCAAGAATAAGTTGTGAGTATCCCCTCGTCCTCCAGTTTCCGCCGGCGTCTCTGGACGGTTGTGGCCGGGACTGATAACCGCTCAGCAATCTCTTTTGAGCAGATGACCCTGCCGCCGCATGGCTCTAGGACTATTTTCAGTATTTCTTTGTCCAGCGTGTTAAATTTCATCGGCTATGCACACACACCATAGACCCCGAGGCTCAAGCACGACCGCATTGAGAATTTCCTCATGAATCAGGGGCACACGGTAGGCTATTTAATACATTCCTTTTGCATCAACAAAAAAGCCACTTTTCCCAGAATTGTTGTTCAAAACGCAACTAGAGTGATTTATTGTTAGAACCACTCATGGCAGGGATTGTCATCTTCCGAGAGATCACGGTAAACGAGGATTGGCATCAGGCATAGGCACCTCGCACAATGCTTTTGGACTATAACGAAACTTTCCAGCTCAAATGCTGTCTAATTTGTCGCTACAGCCGGACACAGCATATACGCGATACGCCAACGTTTGATTCTTTCTTATCCTATAGGCTGCATTTTGGACGGTTTTAGCAAGTGATTATGCATAAAGAGACCACAATCAATGCAATTCTGCATTTTATTGACGATACTATATAAGTCCTTTGCATCGCATTTTACAAAACGGATTAATATTTGTCACACGGTGTAGCTTTCGCTTTGTGAAGAGAATCCTAATTGCTGGAATTAACACGAACGAGCTAGCGTCCTACGAGAGCGCGCTAGTGGAACCTAACTACAACGTCTTGAAAGCTGCAGACTCTGGCGAGCTCTTGAAAAAATACAGGTCTGAACTAGAGAGATCTCTTGCTTCTAGAAGCGAGGGCTCTGCCGCTGCTGTCCTCCCTTTTGACGCAGTCATATTAAACCACACGGCTTCACTTAATGAAGACGGCCTGCAAGCCGCCAGGGAAATCCTATCAGTCAATCCCCGGCAGAGGATCGTCTTTGTATCCGATTCAGATGGATGCACCACGGAGCTGCAAAAAGAGTTTTACGGCAGGGTCGAGGTGATCCAAAAACCCTTTGAGCACAAAGCCTTGATAGAGCTGATAGAGAGTGCCGAAGTTTACAGGGCCCTAGAGAAACTAGGGCTGAACATGCAAAAGCTCAAGGAATGCAACCTTCACCATTTCCAGTTGCAAGACCTGCTTGCGGCGTGCATAACGCTTTTGGAAGCGCAGAGCGGGAACGGCAAGTAAAAGCAGGCAGGCACAGGCATTAGAGATATACGCTCCCACACATAGGTAAGCACATGGCACCTTTTACAGAGAATAATAATGATAATTTTCCATCTGACAAATTATGGCACGCAGTAGACAAGGCGTTCGACCATTTTGGACCGCGGCTAAAGCCAGTATTGCTGGACCAGCTAAAAATAAAAAATGGCTTATCAGCCCCTGAAGCCGGCGCGACGGATGCCCTGACAATCGTAAAGCTCGAAAAAGCTCTAAGAAGCATCTTTAAGGACAGCACCGACGTCATAATGGACTGGGTTTTTGATGAGTTAGAAGATGATGAAGAGTAGCAATGATTTCAGAGTGCCAAATTACTTTAGCCATCTTTTTTACACGCCGCACACACACATAATCGGCACCTAGGAGGGTGTCGCTGACGATGTTTATTTCTGTACGCATATTCAATCCATTGCTGTTACTTTCGAGCCCATCATGCGTGTGTACATTATGCAGCTAGAATACTCGTCATCTTCTTTGCCTGTAAGAATGAAGGTCAATTGACGGAGAGCTATGTAGAAGAACCGTTGTAATGGCACATACTTGGGAAAAAATGTCACCTTTCTCACAAGGTGAAAAGCGGGCTCATAGATTAAATATCGTCTTTCCGGACTTTTTACACATGGAATGCGCAGTTTACGATACATACGTACAAAAGAAGGACGGCAAGATAATGCACTTTGATGTCGTCGTCGAGGCAAGCACACCCCACGAAATGGCCATCAAATACGGTCAAGAGTGGCTTGCGGCAGTTGGCCAGTCAGGGCAAAAGATGACGTCTGAAGAGTGTCAGTTCTGTCACATTCAGGAAGCCCCGCCATTTGTGGAGAAATCTATAAAGCAGCAAGGCTACTGGATACAAAAGATGGAAGGCTGCCCCAACTAAAAGGACCCTTTTCCTTTCTTTTTAAGACCCTACGAAAGACGTAAATATGTAATTTTGTCCGCACCGGATCTCCCAAAGAAAATATTTCACAACACTCAACGTCGCCGTTTCTTCTGCCTCTTTGCCTTTACAACCAAAATTCATTTTAGAACCAACATGCAAATTTTTATTGCAGGATGCACGGAGGAGAGAAAGAAGGCGCATGTTTGGGATTACCATGTACCTCATGAGATTATCCGATTGGTTGGCCGATAGGGAACATAGACAAAGGATGCACTGCAACTTATGCGACCAGAGATTTGATACGTACGCGGACCTGGAACGACACAAAAGGGGATCACACACAGCTGCGCAAGCAGGCTAAACAATCTCTGCTACAGATTTGCTTTTTCTTGCCGCAAAACAGGGCGAGCTTGCCGCTGGGTCGTAGCAGGGATGGGGCGATAGATGTCATATGTTTGGCGTATGCACATACACACATACACACGCACATACACAGGCACATGCAGATGCGTCGGCTGCAAAACCTTGCAGTTGCGAAAAAGCCTACTGCAGTAACGAGGACATAGTAGTCGTACTCATAGACGGACCACGTACTTAGGTACAAACATGCATCATACATGTGTCATCTGCTTACAAGATTCGGTTGTCAATATACTATCATAAGATCAAGTATTATGGCATGCTCAAATATCATGTTAGAGAAACCTAGAAAAATCATGTCTCTTTTATATCAGAGCTCCGCATGATACGCATATTGACCACAACAGAAGAAAGCAGAGCAAATCCAGCCGAAAAGTTTGACCCGGAGGGAGCTGCTGAAAGCGTAAAAGAGGTTGCAAAGAAGGTCAAGGACGCCTCCAAAGCATTCAGGGACACGGTGAGTACGTTCACAGAAAGCGGCGCAATTACAGAAATCGCAGAAGCATCAAGAGACGCCGCAGTGGCTGCAAGAGATACGACGCGCAACGTCGCAGACACTGCAGACGAGATACAGAAAAGTGGCGTGCTAGATGAGACCGCCAAGGCTATGGATGAAACAATTACCGAGGCGGCAAAGGCGGCCAGTGCAGCTAAAAAGACCCCAAGGCAATTCAAAAGGTCCGCGCCGAAAACGGCAAGGATAGCAAAGAAAGAAGCGAAACAGGCAGCAAAGACAGGCAGAAAAGTCCAAGGTGGGTCGAGAAAGGCGGCAAAGAAAGTGGGAATAAATGCAAAGAAAGACGCACGCAAGCTCGCAAAGCAGGTAAAGAAGTCCACATCAAGTAAAAAAATCGGGGTCAGGCTAAAGCGCACCAATACAAAAAAGGCAGGCGGAAAGAAAAAGAAAATCAAAGAAAAGTAGACCAAGATAACAATCGGTGAAAAAAAGACAGAGGTGGATTTCGCTCCTGAAAAGCCTGTTGGCAGGTGGAAAATACATACACGCTTATGCGCTCTTCTAACCAGTGAGAGCAGTTCCTTTTTTGAACAATGGAATGGTGCAAGGTCTTGACACAAGCAAGAGGTTAGAAAAAACATCGCGGGCAAGACGTGCAAGTTGATTTTCCACCATGAGAGAAGTTCTTACCATTTTTTTTCATGAAAGCCGTCCCACTTGTGGAGAAAGCATAAATGCATTCGCGGGCAATACCTGTACCAAGGTAGATCCGCCTCGGATTTCATAGTAAAAAGAACAGGCTCAAAACAACGACCCGGCGCTGTGATATTCTCCGGTGACAAAGAGGTCGCTGAAATAAAAAAAGAAAGAGGCAGCAAGGATTTCAGGCTGTCAAGTTACAAAGACAGGCGCGAATGGCTTCTTACCAACGACGTGCACGGAGAGCCAAGGCCGTTCTCATTTTCCGTGCACAAACTGT
The DNA here is from genome assembly GCA_035547955.1 of Nitrososphaera sp. Classification (GTDB taxonomy): domain Archaea; phylum Thermoproteota; class Nitrososphaeria; order Nitrososphaerales; family Nitrososphaeraceae; genus Nitrososphaera. The sequence goes on from DASZTR010000104.1 coordinate 5,840, forward strand.
CCGATGAAAAAGACGACAGGCAGGGTTGCGCTCCCGCTAATGACAACACTTCTGCTGCCACAGGAGACGACGAGGTGTTTGTCGTACGCGAACAATTGTTCAAGCACAACGGCAACTTTTACATGTTCGCAAGCCATCCAAAGGACAAGTCCTGGGACGAGCACGTCCACAGCGACGTAAGATACATCAGCAAGCTTGACGGCTTTGACGGCGATCCGGAACTCGCACATGTGGACTATCACCACCGCGACCTGCGAGACAAGACGAAGAGGCTCCGGGGGACAGCCGTTGGGGAGGCATCCGGCCTTGGCATAGAAGGACGGGGCCACCGCGTACGGGTGGACGATGAACTGGCAGACGTTGGGCTATTCATCGCCGCAATTTCCTACTTGCTGTACGCGTCAGCATAGATAGATTACGGCAAGCAGATATGCCGCGATACAGAGGCAGCAGTTATTACGAACACTTTGGCGCCCTTACAAGGCTCGACACAACAACGACCATCACCACCGTCATTATCATCATTGCCATCAGAGACAGTACAAGAATAATTTTTCCCGGGGGATCACACGACGCAGGAGTAACTCTATTAAGCAAAAATGTTCATCTAGTATTCCGATGGTCGAGCCAAACCGCGTCGGCGCGTTTCCTTTCCGCAAGGCAGATGCAGCAGAACGGAAATCTAATTTTTCAGAGGTTCAGCAGCCCTATTCAGAGGAAGAGGTCATGCGGGAAGCGGAGCGCTGTCTCCTTTGTGGCACGCCCGTGTGCATCGATGCGTGTCCGGTCCTTTTGGATGTCAGGGGAATGAATGAGGCTGTCGCAAGAAAAGACTTCAAGACTGCGTACGATCGGATCAGGGAGACCAATTCCTTGCTTGGAGTAACAGCTCGGTGCTGCCCGCAGCTGCAGGGGCTGTGCGAAGACGCCTGCGTACTAAAGTGGTCAGGACAGCCCATTGGCATCGGCCTCATCCAGAGGTACGTCGCGGATTGGGAAAGAAAACATAGGCAACAATTGTCATCAACCGTGTCTGTTGCACCGGACACAGGAAAGAAAGTGGCAGTCATTGGCGCTGGCCCCGCAGGCCTTGCGGCCTCTGACCTGCTCAAGAGGTACGGCCACAGAGTCACAATATACGAGGCATCAGCCATGCCCGGCGGGACTGCATGGTACGGAGTGCCGGATTATCA
>DASZTR010000105.1:0-6223 GCA_035547955.1 Nitrososphaera sp.
AAGCGCGAGGGAGCGGTGTGACCTAAGCGACGGGAATATTATCGCAAGGTTGACTCTGCCCCGCCTGCCTGTCCCCTTTACCACCTGCATCTCCCTGCCAAAGAGCGCACTGCAAAAGTCGGCCGCGTTTGGGAGTGTCGCTGACGCCGCGGCTATCTGCAGCCTGCCGCCGGCAAGCCGCTCCAGCCTTGCGATGATGTGGTGCACATTTGCCCCAAAAACGCCGGTGTAGACGTGCGCCTCGTCAACTACAAGGAACTTGGCCGTCCTTAACGCTCTTGAGAATTTCGTCCTGTGCATCATGTGGTAGTGTATGACGTCAAAGTTGGTGACGATTATGTCCGGCGGAGATTCTAGGATTCTTGCGCGCTCTGTCTCCGGAGTGTCGCCGTCAAGGACCGCCACGCGCACGCCGGCGGACCTGGCAAGCTCTGTTATCTTGGACATCTGATCCCGCGCAAGGGCTTTTGTTGGGTACACGAAAATCGCCATTATCTTGCTCCGCTCGCCGCTGCTTGCGCGCAGAGACCCAAAGCGCGATACCTCTTCTGCTATCTTTTGCAAGATGGGCACGCAGAACGCCTCTGTCTTGCCTGACGCGGTCGGTGCCGTGATGACCACGTCTTTTCCCTGCAGGATCTTTTTTATGGCCTCTTCTTGAAACCTATACAGTTTCTCTATGCCCTTTGCTTTCAGCGCGCCGATTATACCCTCGTCGACAGGCAAGCTCTCAATGTCGTTCCCGTATTCTGGCGTCGGCTCTTCAAGCGCCCTGAAATCGACTACGTAGTCGCGGTCAGAACGCAGCACCTCTTCAAGTAGGGGATCCTTGTTGCCTACTGCTTTGAGAAAGGCGTCTATCTCTTTCTTTGGCCTAATGATCTTCTCCTCTTCCATGAGGTTTCGCAGGTCGTCAGCCGTGGCAGCGCCTCCGTCCTCGCACCTGTCGAGGAACTCCAGGTACGCTTCGTCAATGCTTGCTGATGAAAATTGTACAATTGCACAGACCTTGCACTTGGCGCACCGGAACATCAGCCGCCCATCAAATATCCTGTCTGAACTCACTGAATGGGGCGAACTGCACCTTGGGCAGCGGTAATAGCTGCTACTACTGCCTTTCACGCCTGCCCCTTGTCCCTCCGGGCTAAATTGCCTTCCGCTATATACAATAATGGCTCTGGACATTTCTGCTATAATTTGTCGGGGCTTGGGAGCCAGTACTGGCCTGAAGTTATTGAAGTGCTACGCTCCATAGTTCCTGTATACAACAAGGTCAACCGCGTGATTTCACTTGGCAAGGACGAGGAGTACCGCAACCACGCAATAAAGGGGCGAGTGATGCCGGGAAACCGCGTCCTTGACGCCGGCTCTGGCTTTGGCAATATGTCCCGTGTCGCGCTGGCAGAGGCAGGAGGAGAGGCAAGAGTGGTGATGTATGACCCTCTCCCAGAGATGCTTGCAAACACGCGCACATTTTTTGCCGGCACAGCCGACAGCTCGCCTTCGCTCTCGTCGGGTATATTTGAGCACATGCCTTTCCGCGACGGTACGTTTGACGCAGTGCTGTGCGGCTATTCTCTCCGTGACGCAATCGATCTCAAAAAAGCCATAGCCGAGACGCATCGCGTGCTCGTGCCGGGCGGCAGGCTCGTAATAGTAGACCTTGGCAAGCCGGACGGCGTGTTCAAGCGATGGATGGTCGCCACGTACCTGAAGCACCTCCTTGGGATCTCGGCGTACATGGTTGCCGGCCGGGCGGGACTGAAGTTCACAACGCTGTACGGCACGTTTGTGCGCTGGCCGAAAAACTCGGAACTGGAGGCGATGCTTGCTGAAAAATTTTCAAGGGTGATTTTTGAAAAGGGCATGCTAGATGGCGCCATCATGGTGGCCGCCTACAAATGATAATGATGATAGTCAAACAGCCTATCTTCCTTGCCGCAGCCTGCGCGGCGATCGTGGGCATAGCATACGGCATGTCCTCGCCCATAGTGCCTGTGTTTGCCAAGGAAGAGCTTGGAGCCAGCTTTTCCGAGGTGGGGATAATCGGCCTTGCCAACTATTTGCCGTACATGGTGGTTCCGCTCCTTGGTGGGATGCTCCTGGACAGGACCAACAAGGCGTACCTGCTCATTCTTGGAGTCTCGCTGAACGTATTTGCTATATTCATGCTATCGGAGGTCGGCTCTGTAGCCGGCACGATCGCATTTAGGGGCCTCTCCGGGGTCGCGCATGCGTTTTTCTGGCCGTCTGCCGAAGCAATAATATCGACGACTGCGCCGCCAGATAAGCGCGTCAGGTGGATAGCCATCTTTACCGCCGCGTGGGTAGGAGGCTTCATGACAGGACCGCTTTTGGGCAAGGTCGTACTTGACCATTCAGATTATCGCCTCCTGTTTGAACTTTCGGCATTTGCGATATCTTTTGCACTCGCCCCCTCACTTTTCTTGCTGAGACACGGCCGGCCCGTGCAAAGGGTTGAAAAGCACGAGTTCTTCCGGTTTGTCTACGTAAAACGCGAAGTGACATCAATGCCGGATGTGAGCGCAGTAGTGCTCTATTACGCCGTCACGTTTGGCATATTGATAGCGATCTACCCTGCGTACATGAAGGCCGCATCCATCACGGACCAGGACATTGAGCTCTTGTTTTTCCTGTTCGGGATGGCAAGATTTGCTACCCTGCCCTTTGTACACCACATAGCAGGCAGGGGCAGGGCCGCACTCGTAGCAGCCGTAGCAGTCATGGCTGCCTGCATGGCGATATCGTTTGCCTTTGCGTCGGTGTGGTCGTTTGCGGCAGCGCTTGTACTTGCCGGCGTTGCGACCAGCATATTCTATCCCGTCACTTTCAACTTTGTGACCAAGGACGCGCCAGTGGAAAAGATGGGGATAAAGCTTGGGATATATGAGGCGCTCTTTGGAGCAGGGTGGACCGTGGGCCCGGTTGGGGTCGGCATGTCGTCGGACGCCTTTGGCCCGTCAAGCCCGTATCTTGCGTTTTCTCTGATAGGCACTGCACTTGCGAGCGCGATAGCAATCCGGAAAAAAGAAAGGTTATCCTAGGATGCGGACCTTGCGGCCCCCTTCTGCCGCGTCAACCTTCAGGCGCCCCTCGGTAAACAGCCTGATTGCCTCCGGATAAGCCTGGTGCTCCTGCTCCAGTATCCTTGCACTCAGGGTCTCTTCGGTGTCGGCTTCCATAACCGGCACCGTCCTTTGCAGGATGATGGGGCCAGAGTCGACACCTTCGTCTACGAAATGCACGGTGCAGCCAGACACTTTTACTCCATAGTCTATTGCCTGTTTTTGCGCGTGCAGGCCAGGAAACGACGGGAGGAGCGCGGGGTGGATGTTCAATATCCTCATCCCGTAGTGCCTGACAAACTCGGGGCTTATTATGCGCATAAAGCCGGCAAGGCACACAAGACCGTCCTCTGGCGTGACGCCTGCCTCTTCAAGCGCGGCGACTAATTTTCTGTCATAGTCCCACCCCTTCGACCCTTCTGCCAGGATTACCTTTGTGGGCACTCCGTACTTTTCTGTTGCTGTCTTTAAGCCCGGAGCGTCAGGTTTGTTTGAAATCACGATTTGCGGCCTGGCCTTTGGTATCCTTCCTGCCTTTGCCGCGGCCAGGATGGCTGCCATATTACTTCCTCTGCCGGAGATGAGTATGCCAAGGTTAGTCGTCAAGCAATTATTCTGGCGGGGCGACCCATTCTTAAACGTCTCTGGCCGTCGTATCTTCTTTGTAGGGAATCCACAGATTTGCTTTTTTATGTATGTACCTGCGCAGGCAGACTTGCCCCTGTCTTTCCTGTATATCCATTATTGAAAAACCTGCATCCTTGTTTCTAATATTCTCAAATCTTGTCTCGGCCTTTTCACGTCCCCACTCCTTTTAGCAAGCTCGCATCATATTGTACCAGCTAAATGTTAAAATATCAAATCAATCTAGGCATGACAGCTCGGGGAGATATGTCGTCAGAAGTATTTCATGACAAGTCGGGCATAATCGTCCGCCAGAAGGACGGCACTACCGTTGCACTCGACCCGTCGCGTGCCCCTGACTGTGACTATGCATTTGTCTCCCATGCACACATTGATCACATGCATCGAAAAGGCAAAGGTGGTGGTAGCAGCAAGTCGCGCCTGATCGTCTCAAAAGAGACGTCGCTCCTTGCAGAGGCGAGAGGCTACAACATTGAGGGCAGGGAGGAGCACGACTGCTTTACGCTTGTCGACACGGGCCACATACTTGGATCGCGTGGGCTTTTGATAAACGACGGCGATGTCTATTACACCGGCGACCTTTCAATCCGCGAGCGGGCGTTTATGAAGCCAGCCAAGATGCCGCACGCAGGCACGCTAATAATCGAGTCAACGTTTGGCCGGCCCAGCTACAGGTTCCCGGCTGTCGACGACGTTACGCACAGGACTAACAAAGTCATCTCTGAAATGTACGACATGGGCGTCCCTGTCATCCTGATGGGCTACGCGTTAGGCAAGGCGCAGCTGCTGACCAAGATGTTTGGCCACTGGGATCCCGTTTATCTCCATGATTCTGTCGCAAAGATGAATTCAGTGTACCTGCACCTTGGTGTCGACCTGAAAAACGCGCTGTCGCACACCGAGGCAGAAGCGCGGGGCCTTTTGTCAAAAAACAAGCCCTGGATAATGGTCGCGCCACTAATGTCCGGTAGGAGCACGTTTGTACAAGAGATGAAGCGCAAGTACGGCGCAGTCACCGTCGGCTTTTCCGGGTGGGCGATAGACGCGGGCTATCGGTACAGGATGGGCCTTGACTATGCGTTTCCAATGAGCGACCACTGCGACTATTCAGAGCTCGTTGAAGCTGTCAAGGCATGCGCCCCTGACAAGGTCTATACCTTCCACGGCTTTGCAGGCGAATTTGCGGCGGCCTTGAAAACTATGGGCTTTGATGCAGAACCTGTAGAGCATGATACTGATGGTGGTACAAAGGAAAAAGGAGAAAGGAAGAAGAACGGGAGAAGAGCGATTCCCACAGTGTCGCTCGATTCATTTTCCTAGTTTACTTCTTTTGCTCGTCGCGTAAGTAGGGGATGACCTTCTTGCCGAACATTTCGATGTTCTTGAAATAGCCGTCTCCCCAGAACCGGATGATAAAGTGGTTCGTGCCGGCCTTGATAAAGCGCTCAAGCATCTCTATCACGTCGTCCGGCGATCCGACGCCTATGGCGGTTCGCGCTACGCTGTCAGGTATCTGTAGTGCTGCCTTTTTCATCGCCTCCATCAGCTCCGGCTTGTCCATTGTGTACTCTGTAAAGTATTTGCGGAAATCAAACTCGGACGACTGCGGTATTTCGTGCACCTTTAGCAGCTCCGGCTTGTAGAGGCTGACCTTTACGGCATTCTTCATCTTGTTCCATGCCTCCTCGCCGTCGTCTGAGAAGTAAATGTCCACGTCGTTTGCAAACTGGAAATCAGAGAGGTCGCGGCCCAGCTTCTTTGCGTGGTCCTTTATGATATGGGCGTGTGCCTTGAACAATTCGGGAGTATAGCCTATCGGGATCCACCCGTCGCCGTACATGGCGCACAGCTCTAGCGTCTTTGGCGCACCTGCCGCGATGTATACGGGCGGCCTGGGCTTTCTGATGCTTGCAGCCTGCAAGCAGGCGTTTACCAGCTTGTAGTACTGGCCTTCGTAGTTGACGCGGTGGTCCGGGTCGGACCCAAAGAGCCTCTCGATGACTTCAAGCTGCTCCTTGAACTTTGTCACCGGCTTGGAAAACTCGATCCCAAAGTCGACGACGTTCTGGGCCTCGCCGGCGCCTATGCCGAGCACGCCCCTGCCGTTTGTTATTCTGTCAAGTGTTATGGTCGACAGCGCTATCGCGGACGGGTGCCTCCGGATTGCATCGGTGACGCACGTCCCGAGCTCGACGTTCTTTGTCACCGCGCCGATTGCTGCCAGCATGAGCCACGCGTCGTTTACGACCGCGTTCTTCCACTGCGGCACGTTAGAGTGATCCATTGCCCACACGGAGTCATAGTCCAGCCTGTCTGCCATCTGCGCCGCAGTAAGGATCTGGTTCTCGTCAAGGCCGAGCCTCGCAACGTTGAGGCCCTGAGTAAAACCAAACTTGATTCTCAATAAGCAAGTGCCTCCGCCATTATGATGGGGCCTCTCGCCTCGTTCCTAGAAACCATTTGACATACAAATCAAACCGGGGGCTTATTTA
>DASZTR010000106.1:0-3404 GCA_035547955.1 Nitrososphaera sp.
GTTAGCTGCCGGGAGACAATAATGTAGCCGCATCCCAGAGCACAAACACTTTTGCAGCTGTAACTACTACTACCACCACCATCATTATCATCATCGTTTGCACACAACCACACATAGTATACACACAAAATAATAATAACAGTAAACATCAGCAGATTAGCTAGGCTATTACTGCCAATGCGGTCAAACGGAACATATGTTCTCCCCCCCCTATTTATCGGAGTTTTATATGTAGTCCATCGTCAGCATAGACCTCTGCCAGAGATCCTAAAAGATATTGACTGCAACTATATGCATATGCGTGTGTATGTTTTACTTTAGCGGCAGGCGCATGACTTCCTTGGTAGCCACAGATCCCCATGCCCCCATGCCCCGTCCACTACTGCCGCCCTCCGCAGCCGGGCCGGTTATGACGCTCACCATGATCTCGTTTGCAGCCATTGGAGGCCACAGCATGGCGACGTACTCGCCTGTGTTGCCGGCCTTGTCAAGGGACGCCATCTCTGTATTTTTGAATCCCGCGGCTGCAAGCTTTTCCTTTACCGGCTCTACCAAATTGCGCTGGCCGTGCACAATCACATAGACTTTTTTAGTGCCATCTATCTGGGACATGGTTCTGAATCACAAATAGGGCTATAAACGTGTTAGTATCTTTCTCCGACAAGAGCCTTGATAGTGGCCGATTCGCACATGGCAATGGTGCTCCCGGACGATATCTCAGAGCGCATCTCTGCGTTTGTCGCAGGCAAGCGGGGCTTTCCGTTCATTGAAAAAGACGAGCTTGCATGCGTAATGTACCTGTATGGCAGGTCGACAGGCGTCAGGCAGGGCGAAGAAGTTGCCGAGGCGACAGGGCTTGCCCAACGTACGGCAGGGCAGGTGTCAATCGACATAGACAGCTACCTCAACAGCTCTGCGGGGAGGCTTGATCCAGAGTACGTAAGGAGCAAATACCTCAACCGCGAACTCCAGCTCGCAGTAGAGAAAAAGGGCGGCGCAGGGAGGCTCGCCAGCGACCCCACTATCATCTCGGACTGCTTTTCACAGCACGTCGCGTTTTACAAGCAGGACTATTTCTTTGGCCTGTACGGGCCTCTAAAGGAGGGCGAGCTGACAGCCGACATCCACAACGCGCTTTTGGGCAGGATGGTCATGGTATGCTACAACCGCAAAAGTGAGCAGGAGCTTGGCTCGCACCCGCTGATACCGGTATACGTATGGTTCAAGGGGAGGGTGCCTGCTGCTGGCGTGCGCCAGCAGCAAAGTAGCAATATATAGCTAAAGTGCGTTTTTGCGCGCGTTGCAGAAAAAAGAAGAAGAAGAGCCCCGTGCCCCGGTGGTCAGGTTCTCTGAATTTCTCGGCATGGGCTATTTCGGCGACGAGCGGCAGGACGTTGTCGCGCCGATATTCGACTCGCGCCACAACGCGGAGAAAGGCTGGTCAAGGGTCATGGAATTGCACGGCGAGTCGCCGCTGTTCCATATGGCGTTCATAGAGCATCCCGCCAAGTACGAATTCATCGCTTACCCGCTTGAGATGAACCCGGCGCAGATAAACTATGTCCTGTACAGGTCATTTTCCAGCCTAGCGTCCCTGTGCAAATTCAAGGATACGCACGGCGGGCGCACGTACATCAAGTTCGGCTGGCAGGACATAACCAGGCCGCAAAAGTTTGACGTCCTAGCGCATTATGCGTTTGTAGACGCAGTAGAGTTTCTGACAATCCAAGACGTCAAGCCAGGGACGATGATTGACAGGATAAGGAAAAACGAGCTTTGAAATTCATAAAGAAAGAGAGAGAGTGACGGAGAGGCGTATCGTCACTGAATGCATGTATGTACATGTGCGACAGAACAAGCAAAAAACATCCTTTGACCGCTTGGATCTAGTGGCTGCCACTAATGCCGCTGCTGCAGCTCGGCAGTCGGGCCACAGGAATGTTGAGGAACTTTAACAGTCCAGCTCCTACACCACCACCATCATCATCACCACCACCTTCATTCTGTCCGGATGAACCGCTAGGAGCTTGCACTATCTGGCTGTTTGGAAGGAGATTGCCTGCGTCGTCGTGCCATGTACCGTGGGTTGCAAGGTGCCTCCCTTCATGGTATATTGTGGCCGGCCAAATTGGAGAGAATGCAGTATTATCAGCGACATTTGCCCAGCCGTCTACAATTCTGGCGCGCTCGGCTCCAAAGCGCATGGCAATGTAATCCTGAAATTGCTTTGCAAGCGACTGCTGGTACACAAAGATGTAAAGCTCTTCAGTATTTTTCGTATCTTTGTTATTTTCCTGCGCTTCTTTGCGGAGCGAAGGCACTGTTATGTCTTCTATATACTGGAAGGCGTTTGTATAGTCTGTATCGTTTTTGGCTGGCAAGTCAAAGCACGTCACGTCATAGTCCTTTGGAAAGTACTGCTTGTTGCCTTCTGGGTCTGGGAGCATCATCCCTTTTTTAATCAGCTCTGCAGGGCACCCTGTACTGTCAGCAATCACAAAAACGTTCATGTGTTGCTGTTGCTGTTGCTGCTCGGATTCTATCACTCTGCCGCAGGGGTATGCGACTGTGAGATTGACAATTGCGGCAATTATGCTGGCAAGAGTTATCGCTATTACCCCTGCATGCACGCTATAAAGATCTCAATTTGCGTACAAAAGAAACAGCACTTGTTATGCAATAAGATCTGATAAAAATTGCCTATAACATTGTGCACAATGAGATTATGCATGTACCGTTTGTCATGCCAGTGAAAAACACGGTCAACGGCGCGCCGTGAAGCACATCTTCCTATGTAGATAGAAGAAGAAGGGTTAGGCCCGCCCAGCTGAAGCGTGCGTACGAGTACGTGAAGATAACTGGGCGGGTGGTGATTTGAGACTTGCTGGTAGATGCCATGCCAGACTTCCTGGAAATTAGGCAATATTAATTAGGTTAGCCTAATGTTTAAACGGTATTTCGATTCTCTCCATTGAGAATATTATAACATAAACAGGCGTGAGTGAGTTAGCTATTTGTCGATGCAACAAGGGATGCATGACGATGTGCCAAAGAGCGCGCCATTTTCCGCAAGTCCTGCACCCATTGAGGCTGCTGGGCCCAACAAATGTATCAATTATGAGACGCTTCTCGTCCCAAGAACTACCTGAATTCCCGCTTGGCGATGACGTCTGTCGCGTCTTTCTCTCCTTGGGCAATTAGATTTTCAATTGTAGCTTTCGTAAGGTCGAACATTTTGTTTGAAATGCTATCGCGATCAACCATGCATTCTATCCTAACCACTTCTGTGGCCAGCCTCACCCTGCCTTCTACCAGAGACTCGTATCTCCTCTTCTTTCCGTCCCTGCCTCTGCTCTGCGCCTCGCTTGCCAGAAACGACTGAAGTTCTTTTTGAAAGGCATCCT
>DASZTR010000107.1:0-11405 GCA_035547955.1 Nitrososphaera sp.
ATTAAGTAGCGAGAAAAAGACGGCAGACATGAGGGGCGCGTATGGCGACGCCCTGGTGGAGCTGGGCAAGGCCGATCCCCGCATCGTCTGCGTCGGAGGCGACACCACCGACTCGCTCAAGACCAAGAAGTTTGGCGACAAGTTCCCAGAGCGCATGTTCAACGTCGGGATCGCAGAGGCAAACCTTGTGTCCATCGCGGCCGGCTTGGCAATCGCCGGCAAGGTGGCCTTTGCAAGCACTTATGCCGCGTTTATCCCCGGCAGAGCAGTCGACCAGATCCGAAACGCAATCTGCTATCCTGCGCTCAACGTCAAGCTGGTCGTGTCGCACGGCGGGCTCACGGTAGGGCCGGACGGCGCGACGCACCAGCAAATTGAAGACTTGAGCACTACCCGCGTCATGCCAAATATGCGCGTCCTCGTCCCCGCCGACGCGGTGGCGGTAAAGCACCTGATAAAGGCGGCAGTCGACACTCCTGGCCCCTTTTACATGCGCATCGCGAGGCCGACTACGGAATTGATTTACGCCGAGTCGACGCAGGCCGAACAGTTTCAGGTCGGCAGGGGCAACGTGCTCGTAGATGGCTCTGACGCGACGATAATAGCCTGCGGCCTCATGGTTGGGAAGGCGCTCGAAGCGGCAAGCGCGCTAAAGCACCAAGGCATCTCCGCAAGAGTGGTCGACATGTTCACGATAAAACCGATTGACTTTGATCTGGTGGCAAAATGTGCCAGGGAGACCGGCGCGATTGCCACCGCAGAGGAGCACAACATCATCGGCGGCCTCGGCGCGGCGGTATCAGAGGCCGCGTGTGAGACGTACCCTGTGCCGATAAAGCGCGTCGGCGTGCGAGACACGTTTGGCGAGTCGTCAAGAGACGAGGAAGTCGACAACCTGTTGGAGCAGTACGGCCTGACCGCAACGGAAATAGCAAGGGCGGTAGTCGACGCAAGGAGCAGGATGAAAAAATGAAGATCTTTCTCGATACGGCCAACCTTGAATCTATAAAGAAATACAACGACATGGGCCTAGTCGACGGCGTCACAACCAACCCTACCCTCCTGTCAAAGGAGAAGGGGCAAAACCCTGCAGAAATTATGCACGAAATAGTGCACATTGTCAAGGGCCCTGTGAGCCTTGAGGTTGTGGGCACCACCTACGACGCCATGATGGAAGAGGCGCACCGGCTGAAAAAATACGGCAGAAACGTCGTCGTCAAGATACCGATGCTCCCGGATGGCATGAGGGCCGTCAAGAAGCTCAAGGAGGAGGGGATAGAGACGAACGTCACCCTGGTCTTCTCGGCAAACCAGGCCGTAATTGCTGCAAAGGCTGGTGCGTCGTACGTCAGCCCGTTCATCGGCAGGCTGGACGATGCGGGGCAGGACGGCATGACCCTGATACGGGAGATCGTGCAAATCTTTAGAAATTACGAGTTTGCGACAAACGTGCTCGTCGCAAGCGTGCGCCACCCGATGCACGTGATTGAAGCCGGCAAGATTGGCGCCCAGGTCGTCACGCTTCCGCCTGATATACTCGGCAAGATGATGGTCCACCCGCTCACCGACAAGGGGCTTGCGGCATTCCTTTCCGACTGGGAAAAGGTAAAGAAGGAAAATCCCGACCTGTCGCTCTAGGCGCGCAACAGCTTTATGACTTTCTTAGGCATGTCCTGCAGCCTGCTGACCGACAGGGTCTTTTCGTAGTTTAGGTATCTCAGGTTCTGGCCTATCCCCACAGCGTCGTTGAGGTTGCGCCCCACCCCAATTGCGACCATCTTGGTCCCTGCCTTGCGGTACGAGAGCACCATCGCTCTCACGGCATCAAAGTCGGACGGCTCGCCGTCGGTCAAGGTCACGAATATGTCCGGCTTGAACGACTTTAGCAGCACCGGTTGCAAGAGGCCGTACACCTCTGCAAGCGGCGTCCCACCCACCGCCTTTATCTGCACCAGCCGCCGGGCGCACACGGGCGACCACTTGACCGTTGGGGGTTTTACCACCCAGCACTTTACCTGCCGGCTCTCCGTGGAAAACGCGTACACAGCAAATTTCACGCCAAGGTAGCTTAGCGCCTCGCAGAGCGCGACCGTGGCCTGCTTGTATTCTGTCTCTACGTCGGCTATGCTGCTTGAATGGTCCAGGAGCAGGACGACCTTTGACTTTATCGACAGCTTTACGTCGGAAAGGAAGGGTTTTGGCAGTGATTCAACAATCGTCTCGATGTCGAGTTCCTCGCCCGTCTCGTCGTGGCGCTCGACCCAGCCTGTCTTCCACTCCCTAAATGCGGCCTTGACCTTCTGTATCAGGTCTAGGTCGTAGATCTGCGTCTCGTCTGCGTCCATCTTGTCCGGCATGCTCAGGCCAAAGTTCTCTAGGCTGTCGTAGCCCTTGTTCTCTGTCTTTTTGCTCTCCTTGACCAAGGCCTCGAACTCATGCAGCACGTCGTTTCCCTCGTAGATCTCCTTGGACTTTTCGTCAGAGTCTTTTTCTTTCTTTTTCGTCCTGACGATCTTTTCAATCTGCTTAAGGACGTCCTGCTGCTGCGTCAGAGACACGCCCATCCTGGTGCGAGGTGCCAGGATGGGTATCGAAACGAGCGGGTCAAGCTCCAGCATCTTTATCAGTTTTGGAACCTGCTGCTCGACCCACTCTGTGCCATAGCCGTTGTCAAGGGCCTCCTTTATCACCTCGTTGGCAAACGCGACGGCGTTTTGCACCTTCTCCATCTCGCCCCCGAAAAGCTCTCCCCTTGCATAGCCTGTCAGGAAATATTGCGAAAACGCCTCTGCTATCTTGTACCGGCCATATATCGTGTTCAAGAGTTGCCGCGACTGCCACGATATCCCCTCGTAAAATATCAGCTCGTTTTCCATGCCCTCCCAGTCGCAGAGGCCCAGGATCTCGACCCTCTTTGTCTCCAGCGTGTTCAGGAGGAACCCAAACGCGTGCTCGTTTGACAACACCTTGGTCGAATGGCGCATGCGCATAGACTCGTACCACAGGGCGACGCGCCACTGCCTGTACCTCTGGAAATCTGTCCCAACGTAAAAGTAGGCTAGGGCAGGCAGCGTTATCTGGCCCTTGTCCGGCCTTGTTGCCGGCGGCTTGTCCGGCGCAAGCGCGACGACTGTCCTGTCGTTTCCCGACCACCTGCGGGCAAGGAACGTGGCGATGTCCAGGAGGACATCGTTTCGCATCGTCACGGCCTTGTTATTTCTTTCAAGTTTGGACATGCTACGTATATCAGTTCTTTTTACCTGTCGCCGAAAATGGAGGTTATCATGTCTAGTACCTTCTGGTATTCCACCTGGCCCCACTGGTCATACGCGTTGGCGTAGACGACCTCCGCGGCCTGCCTCCCGGAAAGCCCGGCGTTTAGCATCTTGGCAAACGCTATCGACTCCCGGAGCGACGGGCTGTAGTACAGCTCTTCTACGGCTGCGGCGTCACGCAGGCTCTTTGCAAGCTGTATCGCGTGCTTGACGTCGCGCAGCTTGCCGTCGTCTACCAGCTTGACGTGCCTCTTTACAATCTCCAGCTCCAGCTCTTCCGGCGGGTAGTCGAGCCTCATCCTCACGGGGAACCTGCTCAACAGCTGCGGCGGCAGCTCCTTTGTTCCAACGTGCGAAAGCGGGTTTATGGTTGCGATTACGAACCAGTCCGGCGACGCCTTTACCAACTGGCCTTCGGCCTCCTTGAGCACAAGCTGCCGCCTGTCGTCAAGTGCCTCGTCAAGGCGCAAAAGGACGTCTGCTTCGGCGGCGTTGAGCTCGTCAAGGTACAGCATAGTACCGTCCCTCATTGATTTTACTAGCACGCCCTCGACAAAGTTTATCTGCCCCTTGTCAATGGTCCGGGTGCCGACAAGGTGAGATTCCCTTGTCCTCAACGAGAAATTGACAGAATAAAGCTCCTTTCCCATCTCCGAGGCGAACTTGCGCACAAGCGTGGTCTTGCCGGTCCCCTTGGGGCCAATGATGAGCACAAAAAGCCCGGCCTTGTAGGCCTTCTCAAGCACGTCCAGGGCGTTGTTCCAGTCAAGGTAAACTACCTCCTGACTGTGATGATCGTCGTCCAGTTCAGTCGCTGCCATCTCTGTATTTCTCTCTCTCTTGATTATTATAGCGAGACGCAATGGTATTTGAGCGTTTAAGCGTATATACAGCAGGGCCGGCATAGGGAGAAAGAAGAGATATTATTTTATAACAAGGCGGCAGCCCATTTTCCACGGTGAGCACCCGGGAGCTGGTACGGGACCACGTGACCATCAGGCGCATACGCGACATTGCGCAGAAATGCTCTGACAGGCTGTACGCCGGCGACGACATCCCGCTTGAGGAGATCGAGGTTATCTCTGTCGTCATTGAAGAGTTTGTGGATGCATTCCACCACGACAAGGAAGAAAAGGCATACTTCCCTGCAAACGAGCGCAAAAATGACCGCTACGCGGAGGAGGTGCGCAAGTTTACGATAGAGCACGAGTTTGGCCGACGGGTCGCAAGTATGATGCTCCGCAATCTAAAAGGGTGGAAGAGCGGGACCGCTGACGGCAGGGAGCCGGTCGCGCGGTTTCTAAAGACGTATGCCGCGTTTGTCACCGACCATACCGGAAAGGAGGAAAAGTTCTTTGAAATGGTCGAAGAAGCAAAGAGCCTGTCAGATGAGGAGGACAGGCAGATCCTGCGACACTATGAAGCATGCAGGAGCGACATCGGCGGCAGTGCAAAGGTGCAGGAATTGTTGAGGCTCGTAGAATACCTTGAAGACAGAGAGTGGATGAAAAGGTAGTAAAATGCTTTTGCCACGTGTGTATATGCTTGAATATGTTCTATATTATAAGCGCCTGCAACTTTTTTTGCGGCCCGCTTTAGGGTCGCACCCGTTTGCCGGCGCTTGCAATGCATACTGTTATTTTAATAGGGGCGGCGTAAAATGTGATGCCGTTGGGTGACCAGCTGGTGGAAAAACGCGCTCTCCAAGAGGGCCCTTTGTTCGTTGCAATAGCGGACATTGAATTGAAAAAAGGAAAGGAAGAGGAGTTCAAAAAGTGGTTTTTGCAGTCAAACCGCGCCCTTGAGGGACAGGACGGCCTTATCGCAAGGAGACTGCTAAAGTCGCCCCGAGGTGACGGCCAACAGCAGCAACAGCGGACGGCGACGGGTAAGATGCCGATGGTGATGATAATGGTCGTCATGAAAAGCAGAGAGGCATTTGCGAATATGCACATGACCCCTGAGCACGCCAAGCTTCATGCCGAGGCGCTTTCGTTCATGACAAGGCCACCAAGAATATCGGCGTATGATGCCGTTCTCTGAAGCCTATACACCTATCCGTGTCAAGCAACAAAATCAAAAGATGGTTAATTATTCGTCAACGGTGAGCGTGAGCATGGTGTTTGACGTCACAATGTCGACACGCCTGTTCAGGACTTCGTTGAATATCTGCTCTAGGAGCGTCTTGTGATACAGCGACCAGTTGTATCCCAAATCATGCTTCATGACGAAGACGTGTCGGCCTTCATGTTCGCTATGGGAAAACTCGATGGTGGAGCTCTTCATTCGGGTTTCAAGCCACGACAGGAACGACGAGAGGTCCATCTTTGTCTTCATAAAGAGCGCAATGTCGTGGACCACGCCCTTGCCCACCTTTTGGGCCATCTCTATTATCTCCTCTCTGTCCATACTTTCAAAGAGCGTGTGCACCAGTGGCCTTGCAATGGGTATCATGCCCACCTTGGGCTCGTACACGTCCCACTCTACAAAGCGCTTCAGTATCTGGTTGACAAGCGTGTTGAGGCTGACTTCTCTCTTCTCAGACTCGGACCTGAGCTTGCCCATGACGCTTTCTTCGATGCGGAACGTCATTGTGACTGTTTTTTTAGAATCATCTGTCATGGACAGAGGACTTTCACGTCTGAACTATAATAACGATGCTGAAACCGCTTGCAGGCGCTTGCAATGCGTACCTGATGCATAAGTACGGATTACACCCGGATGCGGCACAGTTGGTCCTTGGCTGCAGGGGGCTGTGCGCCCGTCTGGAGACTATTGGCGGAGGCAAGTACTCTGCATACAGCCTTGGCTACAAGCGTTGCTCGTCCTGCGACATTTACATAAAATGGGACAGCTGCAGGTGCCCATGCTGCAAGCTGCCGCTGCGAGTGAAAAAGAGGACGAAACAGAACAACAACAATAATGGTAGCGACAGAGGAGAGAACATCATCACTCAAGCACACGTTTGATGATTGTACTCTAATCTTGAAACTTTATAGTTACAAAATAATATATTTATTCGGGCTAAAATGACGGACTTGAGAGTCGGATAACGGGGAATGCCAAAAGAGCTTTCAGAAGCGCAGGCATGGGAGATAATAAGCCCTGTATGCAGGGAGCTGTTCGAGCTGGTTAATGAAAAGATGGTCCAGTTCATCTCTGCAACAGAAAGCGATAGCGGGATGTACACAATTAACTTGAAATCAAGCCGCATACACCTTGCTTCACGGGGGTTCAAGGATAGCATCGGCGATGTCGAATATGGTGAGGGCAAGATGAGAATAGGGCTACGGGCAAACGGCAGGCCGGGAAACATTTTCATCGACCTGGAGTGACGTATATACATATACACATACACTTGTCGCGCGGCCCGTACAGAACAACAACTCCTCACTTCATCTTCATTGGTGGCATCGCGCTGGATAGCAATCGCCTTGTGGCGGCGGCAGTTATCATACGTTTGGGGGCTGTACGCACCGCCGGTCATTTGATGTCAACTAGCGCGACCGCGCCACCATCTTAAGCAAATGCTTGTGCCGCAGCCAGGCCCATGTCGGAGCCTTCCCCGGTGTCCAGTGCAACTTTGTTCTCAAAAGATGATTTTATGGATCATCCCTCTCGCAGTGAAGCCATGTCGATAGAGAAGCGGTACTTTACATCGGATTTGAGCATCCTCTCATAGGCCTCATTGACCTTTTGAATGGGGATAACTTCTACCTCAGCAGTGATGTTGTGTTTGCCGCAAAAGTCTAACATCTCTTGTGTCTCTGCAATACCTCCTATGAGTGAGCCAGAAAGGCTGCGACGCCCAAATATGAGACCGAACGCAGATACCGCATGAGGTTTTGATGGTGCGCCAACAAGGGTGAGATTGCCATCAGGGCGAAGGAGTTGGATGTACGTGTCAATGTCATGCTCGGCAGAAACAGCATCAAGGATAAAGTCAAAACTGCCGGCATGTTTTTTCATTTGCTCAAAGTCTCGTGAAATGACAACAACTTCATCAGCTCCGAGGCGAAATGCATCTTCTCTCTTGCCAGGTGAAGTCGTAAAGACCACGACATGCGCTCCAAGTGCATGAGCAAACTTTACCGCCATATGGCCTAATCCACCAAGGCCGACTACGCCAACTTTCTTACCTTTTGTCACGTTCCAGTGACGCAGCGGGGAGTATGTTGTTATTCCGGCGCAGAGCAGAGGAGCAGCCCCGGCGAGATCAATGTTGGGAGGGATGTGCAAGACAAAGTGCTCTTTGACAACGATGCTGTCAGAGTAGCCGCCATATGTGACACCTCCAAGATGACTGTCTCTTGAGTTGTATGTGTATATCACGCCTGGGCAGAACTGCTCAAGACCTGCCTCGCAGTTGGGACAGGTACCATCGGAATCTACCATACATCCGACCGCAGCAAGGTCGCCCGGCTTGAACTTGGTTACTGCCGAGCCAATCTTGGTTACACGACCGACAATCTCGTGTCCGGGCACACATGGATATACAGTACCTGCCCATTCACTACGGACTGTATGGAGGTCCGAGTGGCAGATTCCGCAGAAAAGGATTTCAATCTGAACGTCGTCGTCTTTTGGCTCACGGCGCGGGATAGTGGTAGGGGAAAGCGGTAAGGTCGCGCTTGTAGCACTGTATGCTTTCGCCTTGTACTGACCAGAGCGTGATTGATCTTGAAATTGCGTCGTCGACATATGTCCTCTGTTTGTGGGCACGATATAAAGGAATTTAGCTAAAGTAACACGATAGGTATCAAAGATTCAAAAGCGTGTTTCCTTATTTTTGGTGCCAACATGAGAATCTGTGACATCTAAAGCTTGACCCATAATTATGCTAGCTATGATCTACACGGGGAATATCAACCCTAGTTTCAGCTCTTAGCTTCGTTGTAGTGGGTTTGTCGAAGTAAAACCGTAATCCAGTACATTATCCCCTCATGGATTCTGCTATCCTGGCAAGTTCATCTATTGGCATACGCACTTCAAGTCTGTAAATTATACCCTTACCGTCATCGTCGACAACCCAAAGGGAAGACGGATAATCAAATTGGTCTGTATGGACTACAGCGTCGTTCCCGTCGATTGCTGTTGATGTTCCAATTCTAGCGTTGTATCCAACCGCGTGTCTTGTATCTCCATCGGAAAAGACGTATTTCCTTGCATTATAGTTGAGAAAAAAGGAGAGGTCGTGTTTTTATCGGCCTGGAATAATAGATATGTGCGGATTTTTCTATTGCTACTTCTATTGCTACCGCTGATTCCCGCTCTTTGCTGCCGACGCCATCAACGTCATCGTGTCGCAGGCGCTTGCGTTGCCCTCGATGGAGCACCTGTAATCCCCAGAGATCCACCCTTCTATCTCCTGCTTGCTCACCTGGTTTGGATCTAGGTTTTTGACGGCTTTGGCTGCAAGTATGTCGTCGCGGTGCTGCTCGCAGAACCACATCATGGGTGCGAGCTGGCTGCTACTATCCGTAGAGTTGCAGACAGCATCGTCCCCAGAAGAGCTTGAAGGAGAAGAAGAAGCAGAAGCAGCAGACGGCAGACCTCCGCACAGCCATTCCTGAAACGCATGCAAGTTCTGCTCCTCGGTCTTGGAATAGTCAAAGCGGAACACAAGCTGGTTCCACGTTACAAACGATTGCCAGGGCGCATCAAAGGTCTCTTCCACGTTTGCCGCGTCGGCATAATCCTTTGACAAAAAGTACTTGATGTGTTTTGGGAGTATTTGCTGCGCTTGAGGCAGCTCCTGGGTGAGATTCCAGAGTACGCTGTCGCGGTGCTGCTCGAAGTAACGCATCATGAAGATGAAGCTGGGGTTGCTTGTCAGCGTGCAAGAGTCGGCGGTCAAGTCCTGGCACCACCATTTCCCAAACGACTCTAGGTTCTGCTGTTCGGATTTTTGGTAAGAGTAATGCCATGCCATCTGTTCGTATTTTATGAACATTTGCTTCGATGAATCCGAAATAGGCGCGTCTGAAGAAGAAGGAGCTGCTGCTTCA
The DNA here is from genome assembly GCA_035547955.1 of Nitrososphaera sp. Classification (GTDB taxonomy): domain Archaea; phylum Thermoproteota; class Nitrososphaeria; order Nitrososphaerales; family Nitrososphaeraceae; genus Nitrososphaera. The sequence goes on from DASZTR010000107.1 coordinate 9,284, forward strand.
GCAGCGGGGACTGTGGCTGCTACCAAAACCAAGAGCCCCGCCAAAAGTACGGCAACGACAGCATGCGATGCATTTGACGATCTCACCGATAACGACAATAACAACAACATCATCTTCATCGCCTCTTCCACCTTGCTCCTCTTCCACCTTGGTTTCGTTCTCTTTTTCTTTCCAGAAATGGTATCGATGACAATCCTTCTTCCTCTTCGCACCTAACACAATTCTGACGCATGGCCTTCGTTGCTTCTATGGAATATTATTTTGTCGCGGGTAGGAAAGGACTGTGTTCATTCAGGTTCGTTTAGTGCAAGATTTTGCCCTCTAGGGCCCGGCGGGTAGAAAAACATTGAGGTACGTTTTCTCTATCCACGATCTGTTACTTTCAATCTGTCGCATCTGGCAAGGAAAATATGCCTTGAGATACGAAATATACTCTACATACGCAGCCAAGCTGCAACATGGCTTTTAATTTCTTTTACACACACACATACATGCATCACCCGTGCAACTGCCCACGCATCACAAACAAGGCGGCGGCTATTTCGCGTACAATCCACATACGCATACTATCTGCGCTTTGTATGCTATTCGCATGTAACAATTCTGGATTCGCACGGCTTGTACAGTGTGCGTCTCCATACGCAGGGACTATCCTTTCACTCGCGTAGTACTAAGCTAACAACATTCTCATACGCTCCAATATAGCATAGATATAGCGGGAATTTGCACTCTACTTTAATAGTAAAATCAGATACTTGACGAATGTGGGGAAAAAGAGGTACGACGCTTTTTCAAGGCTGACGTCAACTGTCACTGCCGTATTGGTATCTGCGATATTGCTCGGCTCGATGCTGGCCATCGGGTATCTGATGAACGTCCAGACGGCGCAGGCAGCAGGGGCTGGAGAAGGAGGCAGTGACAATAATAATAGTAACAACAATGACCACGGCAAGGGAGGAGAAGGGGCGGATCAACAACCGCTGAATGCACTATTGGGCATTGCTAGAGGAGATGACCATGATAGGCACAACAACAGGCACGACAAGAATAATGGCGACGGCGGTGGAAATGACAATAATAACGATAGTGGCGGTGGAAATGACAATAGTAATAATAATAACAATGACGACAATGACAGTGGCGGCGACCGTGGTGGTGGAGGACAGGATCAATACTGTTACAGCGCGACAGTTACCAATCCGCTTAACGGTAAGACGCGCACTGTCAACGTATGCTTTGACAGCCGTTCCGACTGCGATCAAGCTGCGCATAATGACCCTGACTCTGCGTCAGAGTGCGATACGAACTAGCAAGAGGAACGCGCTGGAGGCACCATATATAAATTAGCATTATACAGAGAAGGAAAAAGTCCTACTCCGGAAAACGAAATAACATCAACAACAGCAGTACACGCACCTATCCTTTTTTTAGGGATGTGTGTATTGTTGTTATCATCATGGTGCTGCCGCCGACCAACGGCTCTTTTGATGCTGCCCATAACCATAAGAATGACAATGATGACGATGATGATGCCGATAGCCTGCCGCAATTCCTGTACCTGGACACCAAGGGGTGGAAGACTGGCAAAAGGCACCAGATAGAGATCTGGTTTGTAGAGCTCGGCGGTAGATATTACATAATGTCAGAGCACCGAGAACGCTCTCATTGGGTCCAGAATATCATGCATGACCCTCACGTTTCCTTTAGCGTCAGCAACAGAAAATTCGAGGGAACTGCAAGGACTGTCCGCCAAGAGCAAGAGCTTGGATTAGCAAGGCAAGTCGCAGGATTGATGGACGCAAAATATGGATGGGATGCTGGATTGATTGTGGAGCTAAGGCCAGCGCAATGAAATAATAATAATATGATGATGATAATCGTGGCAATATGCAAGAAAGACCGCAGAGAGCAATTGGGCGCTATGGCAATTTTTCAAGACACCTGCCTGCAATCACGGAAGAGGATTTATCTCCCTGATTGTAAAGTCCCTGTATGCCATCGTACCAAACTCGTGCCTTGCATACACAGAGAGCATGGGTTTACCACTCTCGCTACTACCATCAATAAATGAGTGTGTGAGGGGCAGCGCAGGGTTCACGCCAGGCCTGCATGCACCATCGCC
>DASZTR010000108.1:0-16672 GCA_035547955.1 Nitrososphaera sp.
TTCCTCCATGCAGACTTCTCGGTATGTAAGTACAGATACCATAGAAAGAACTGCAACCACTTCTCCTTCAAAGATGCATACAATAATAATAGAACAGGGTGCCAGCAAACAGCAGCGCAACAATACGCAGGAGCCATTTTCGCCCACTATAATGAACGTCCATACGGGCGACACAGTCACATGGATCAACGAGGATAGCGTTGAGCATACCATAAATTCGATTGCATTCAATTCCAGCAAACTGAGCCCGAACGGATCCGCGTCGAGCAGCGGCGATTCCTCATCATCATTTAGGCACACGTTCAAAGAGCAGGGCATATTCCTGTACTACTCGAAAAACTATCCCCGGATGGCAGGAGTGGTATATGTCGATACAGAAGAAACAGAAAGGCAGCTTACAAGCACCATTGGCCCCAAACATCTTACAGACGTTAAAATAGAGATGCCGCTGAACTCGGCATACGCAAACAGGTACGGGCCGTTCTACATCCCGGTCGCCGCAAAGGTGTCTGAAGGAAACAGAATAACGTGGGAGAACCACGACTTTATACCACACACTGCCACGGCCAGCGACGGTTCATTTGACAGCGGGCCTATAGGTATTGGAAAATCGTTTTCTACCATATCTACAGAAAAAGGAATAGTGCCATACTACTGCAAGATACACCCTTGGATGCAGGGCATCATTGTGCTCTCTTGAGAGAAAGCGCGCAAAATAATAACATACTCTTTTTTTCATGCAACCAAGAGTTACGTATATTGTGTGTGTACATAGTCAGGAGCCACAGATAGAATGATCAATTCAAGGCGGCCAATGGTAAAAGATACCGAGTCATTTCAATGTAGCAATAATAGCAAAGTGTCTGCACACACGCACATATGTACAGAGAGCCATCAAAACGCGCTTGTATACGTACATACGTATTTTCGATTTCTATTTCCCTTCACCAAACGTCGGAGCAAAACTTGGATAAAGGGTCATGCCTCCATCGACAAAGTAAGTTGCGCCAGTGACATAGCTCGCCCTGTCCGAGGCAAGGAATTCCACCACATTGGCCACTTCGGAAGGCTTGCCGATCCTCCCAATAGGGATCTGCTCGAGTGTCCTTTGGAGTTCTTGAGCATTCTCTTTTAGCTCCTTGTTCATGGCAGTTTCAATGGCACCGGGGGCGACCAGATTTGCCCTTATGTTGTGCTTGGCAAGCTCCAGCGCCATCGTCTTTGTCATCATCTCCATTCCTGCCTTGGACGTGGCATAGGGGACGTACAGTGGCTTTGGGATTATCTGGTGCACAGACGAGATGTTTATTATGCAGCCCCCTTGGGGGTCTTCCTGTTTTAGCATGTGTTTTACTGCTTCTCTGCTACATATGAAGGGGCCAGTAAGGTCAACGCTTATTGTCTTGTACCACTGTGCAACAGACGTTTCTTCAAGTGGGATTTCCTTTTGTATTCCAGCGTTGTTGACTAGGACATCAATCCTTCCATAGTGCTCTATAGTTTGGCGTATCAACCTGAGACAATCTTCTTCATTGCCAATGTCCGCCGCGATGGCGATGGCATCAGAGTAACCTGACTGTTTTATCCTGTCTGCCACTTGGCGCGCATCCTCTTGCTTTCTGGAATTTGTGACTATGCCGGAATATTCTTTTGACGCCGAAAAGGCCATCGCTATGGCCTCGCCAATACCCTCACTAGAGCCAGTTACTACTGCTACTTTTTTATTCCTTGCAGGTTGATCGACTTTTGCCATGTCCATATGCTTTTATCCTGTGTATATGATGATGGTCGAGAAGATATTTACGAGTTAATCCAGAAAGGAGGAGCAGAAAAAGCGTATGATATGTATATACACATTACACACGCTCGCTCTGCGAGCGAGAAAAACAGAGCGCAGACAAAAACGGTCGGCAGACGACAGTCTGTACAGACAGATGTAATATTATTGCGGCATTATCGATCTTGTTTCTCGTTTTGTTGTGTGTTTGCAAGGATGTCCGTCAGAGCTATCCGCACTTCTGCAATCCCCGTTCTAAACGGAAAGGCGCCATCGCCCTTGTCATTTAGCGGGTTTATCCATTCGTAATAGGCGTGCACGTGGGGATGACCGTCTGAAGAAGTGAGCGTAGACAGCAGCTGGTTGCAGTCATCTACCATTTCAAACCTGCTCCTAGCCAGCATTTCAATTCCGGTGATCCACGGCCAGAACGTATGGTTGTGGTACTGAAATGGCTTGAGCACCCAGGGGCCGGTCAAGTCCAACAGGGCTTCTGTAACAAGCGGCCACTTTTCCCTCCAGACCCTTTTCTTGATAGCGGCAAGTGTTGACAACGACCGCTTGTGCAGTTTATTGTCAGAAACCTCCAGTTTTCCGGCTTTGCTTTTTTTGGCACCATCATTTTGGCCTTTTGTTGTACCATCGTCATCATCGTTGTTGTCATCGTCTGGACCATCAGGTACGCGGAGAGAATCATTGTCAGTGTTCTCTGTTATTGCAACAAGGTAGAGCGCGACATCCTGAGTCAGCGAGTGGTACGCCCTTCTGACATAATGTTCGGTGCTGTGAGCATCAATGTAGCAGCCCCCTTCCTCTGACCACAATGTCTTTTCCACAGACTGCACAGCTCTTTCGGCAAGCCTTGTGACGTCTTGTGAAGTCATATCACTATTGCCATTGTTGCTTTGGCCATTGTCAGGGAGGGTGTTACTGCTGTTTCTGCTACTGCTACCAACGGGTGGCATTACCTTGATTTTAGATAGTAGCGTCGAAAAATTCCTCAATGCCAGTATCCAGGCCGCTTGGCTGTAGACTATTTTGCCGGTGCGCAACGCAGTATCCATCCAGTCCTCGTTTGGGCCTTGCTCAAGGAGGCCGTCGCCATCCGTATCCCTGTTAGACAGATACCTTACCGCCCTCTGCATCCTGCTGCTCAAATGATTTGCTAAGAGGAGGGGATCATCAACCAGGTTTGCTCTTTCTACAGCCTTGCCGGAAGATCCTGTCCGATGCGACGCTATCCTCATCGGCTTTTTTGGAATGACCTTTGAATTGCCGTCCCTTTGTTCGTCTCTGCGATATTCCTCTAGGACGTGTGAGAGAATCCACGAAGTAGTCGATATCATCAGTGCGGTGGAATCGATATCTGGGTTCTTCCCATAGATCTCTGAATATCCGGCTTGATAAATGGTGGTGGGGAGTGCTCCGTCAAGTGATTCTCGGACATTATTGTCTTTCAGAGTCGTGGTCTTGAAATTTTCTTCAGGCGATCCCCTGCCATACACTATTTTTTCTTCAGCATCTTTTTTTCCTTGGCGGCTTGCAGTCCTATTGCTGTCGCCGTTTATTTGGTGTGACCAGATGTTATAGAGGTGTGCAAGAGCCTCATGGACATGGCCTGACAGAAACCAGTCCCGGAGTATGTACGAAGCGTCACGACACCAGACGGCATAGTAGTACCCTCCAGGGTTAACCCCCTGCATCGCATGCTCCTCTGTCTTTTGCAAGAACCTTTCGGACCTCGCATGAAAATTGCTCCAATCGACACGCTGATCCTCAGCTTCGAGTTTATGTTGGCGAGCCATTGTGACGAATCTCCTTTCTCATATCCCACTTTCCGCAGTTTTCCTTTCCTTTTCCTCTAGTACTGGCATCATCCTTTCACCAAGTTTTGATCTTAATGTTGAACACCGCTTTTTTGTTCCGGAATTTCCCCTTTTTGCATGTGCTCGACAGTTAGGTGTTTCTGTACTTCTGCAACGCTATCAAACTTTTTTCTGCAGACAGGACATTGCGTATCTTGAGTATTCCTGCTTGAAGGTTTATTATTCTCATCATTGTCTTCGGCACCAGTCATAAGGTCTTACAACAAAGAAATCCATGTCATATCTGAAAACAGTTTTGTCCGGGTTCTCGGGTAATACTTGCGCATATTCACAGATGCCGTTTCCATCATCTACCTCCGCCGAGTCGTCCCAAGACAAATGTAATCGCAAACCCTGCCAGTGATGCTAGGCCAATTGCGCTTCCCCCTTTCTCAAACGCTTTTGGTATCATGGACTCTGCCAGCATTACGAGTATTGCTCCAGAAGCAAACGAGAGGGCCGCTGACATGATTTCAGGCGGCGCCTACGAAAGGACAGAAAACCCAACGGCAGATGCTACAGTAGCTACGGCAACAACCGCGCCTCAAATCAGCAAAATCTGCCTATTGCTCCTGCCATGACTTCTCATCCCTTGAGTCAAAGCCAGTCCTTCCGGAAAATTAGAGATAATGTTGGCAGCAATTAGCACGATGTTGACGGCACCTCCGGTAGCGATAGAGATCCCGAGCGCCATGTTCTCGAGAATGTTGTCCATTGGTGAGCCCAACATTAGGGCCAAGCCCGACGCGTTTTTGCCCCCTCCAGAGTCCTCCCCGCTGGACCTCTTTCTGTTCTTCAGGCCGGCGTTCTTCTTGTATATTATGCGGTTTGCAAGGCTGTACGAGATGCCTCCGAAGACAAAACTTGCGATCACCGGGACTGTGTCCTGTACAAGGCCAAAGGCGTCGTCTATGAGCGAAAAGGTCAGGGCGGCGACAGGTGCTCCGGCGCCAAAAGCCATGATGGCAACGATCAATTTTCGCGGCAGGCGGACGAACGAAACAAGTACTGTGCCCAGTATGAGGGGAATGCTTGCGACAAAACCTCAGAGAAGAGACTGAATGAGAGTTCCTGCCATCGTCCAAACTAAGTCTCGCTCCCATATTCTAAAAGAGATGACGTGAAGGCACGATAGCATTATTTTTTGCGGCTTGCGGATCTGTCATGTCTTTGACTGTTGTTGTTATTATTGATGGTGTTGAAGAGCCTAACGCTTGGAGGCAATTGGCACAATCTAACACAGCGCCGTGGAAAAGAAGACGAGATTGTTGTTTATTCCGGGACAGTTGCATATATTTGTATATTCATATGCGCTTGTGTGCGCGTTTCTAGCAATCTACTACCACTACAAGCGTTGTTGTCGGAGCGAGGCAATTGGTAGTATCTTCTAATTAGTTCTCTTATCTTCGTATTGCACATTTCGCCTTGTTTGTATAAGCAGAGAAAGAGAGAAACAAAGAGAACATGGAGAAGCAGCAGCAAGAAATCAGGTAAAGAGAGGGATGCTGTTAAGTTGAAAGTTGCCTCCAAGCGGCGTATATAAATATGTCCTTGAGTGTCAATAACAACAGTCGAAGATGTGACTAATCTCGGCTTGCACTACAAAGGGCCAAGCTATTTGTATAGAGAATTATAAGATGCAAGGAAGGCAGTGATTTTGCTGTTGTCTTGCATCCTGCATTAACGGGTTTTCAGCATGACTCGCATCCTCATGCCATTTTCTATCTTTAACGTTTTCTTGGCCATCACAGGTTTTTCTTTACCGTTTTTCGTATCAAGAGTATAAAGCAAATATTCGGTTGGGGCAAACCCGGCCCTTTCTAGGAGCTCGTCGGTGGAAAGCGACTCTTCAATAACCGGGATCTCCTTATCGTTTACAAAGACCATCTTTTCTCTTGCGACGCTTGTTATGTCGACCATTTGATACTTTTACCAATCCCTAAATACATTGGCGGCAAAGATTCAAATGATTTTCTAAATGGTTGAAGTGAGTTATTAGAAAAATACCGGGTGCTGCAACACACATACACATACATTCAGAGTCCTATACCAATTGATTGAGAGCAGTTTAGTCGTGCTCGACCAAGACCGTGACGGTGCCATGCATCCAAGGATGAGGCTCGCAGTGATAGTGATAAGTTCCAGCCGCAGTAAATGTGAAACTGTACGTTTGCCCGGGTGGTATCAATCCAATGCTAGCAATTGAGTCAAACTTGCCGTTTATCTTGTCTACATAGCTGCTGTCGCTGGTCACGCTGTGATAGGTGCTATCTTCGTTCTTCCAAACGACCTTGTTGTCAGTGCCGAGGCTGGTCCGGATCTCGTTTGGGAAAAAGTTTTGCTTTTGAGACTCTTGCGAAGACCCTTGCAAAATCCTGACGTTAGAAACGCTTGGAGGATTCAAAACGCTCTGAGGAATCTGCGGCTTTCTATTTATGGCAGGGATGTAGTAGAACTGATAATACACCAGACTCGTTGCTACCGCAACTATGAATGTAGCAAGTGATATCCCAGCCACCTTCTGATTTTTTCTATGCATCATAGTGAGTTGCCATCACCACCACCGCTGCCAACACAGGTGGGCAACAAACAGCTACAACCACCACCATGCTGTGACAATAGCATTGAAAGGAACTCGTGCGATTCTATCATTGTCAGGATGTCATCCTTCTTAAGGACAGATAACGAAATCTGCCCCATCGCCACATACTTGTTGTTGTCGAGAGAAATACCGGCTTTTTGGAGTTCATACGAGAAGCAGTGAATTTGGCACCAGCTCCCAGTAATATGAGATTGATTTCATTGCAGATAAGACTTGCTGAACAAAAGTTAACGGATCTCATATACATACACAGAGGATATCAAGCGCCTTGTAGCATTTTATCATTAGCGTTCAAAAACGAACAGCTCTTCAACGCCGCTCAAATGATGGCAATTTGGGCATTCGAACGTTTTATCGTCAAACTTGTTCAGATCGACAAGCAAAAAATCAAAAGCGCATGAAGGACATAGGGCGTGTTTCATCCGTACTGGTACTATGTTAGCATACAAGGACTAATTAACTGATATGCTGCGTCCCGACCTAGATCTCATTATAATCATTGAGACACTTATACTAACTATTCTTGTAGGATTGCCCGTTCATATTGACGGTATGCTTTTCTGGCAATCAGATGTCAACCCATTTAATCTGTTGAAAAATAACAATATATCCTGCGTGAAAATTTTGGCAAATAACAGGTACAGAAATACGTACTTGCTAAGAAAGTCTTTAATCAATTGAGAAGGGAATTGTAACCGTAGTAATAGTTGTTGTTGCAGCGCGAAGGAGAAACGTCGTCATCATCATTTGTTGAGAAGGGAGTTTAGAACAGCGCATGACTTTTGATGACTTTCCAGCATGGCTGAGGTACGCTCATTTCATCAATCTGATATTCATCACTTTGTTGATCAGGAGTGGCATCGAAATACTTGCCGCTCTTCCAAAGCTGTACTGGAAAGATAGCGCCACTCCGGGCACCGAATGGATAAAGTTCACCAAGAAAGTGATGCCAAAAGACAGGCTCTGGACTTCTCTTGAGGAAGAAGAATCCTTTTCACCGTGGATAGCACTTCCAGGGAGAAAGAACCTTGGCCTTGGAAGGCACTGGCACTTCACATCAGCCATATTTTGGGGTGCTACGGGGATATTCTATTACGTCATGCTTTTTTCAAGTGGCGAATGGGTCCGCCTTGTCCCGACTTCTCCGTCAATCTTTCCAAATGCCATTCATACAGCGCTCATTTATGCCAGCTTTCACTCGCCACCACCAGGCGACCCGTACAACCCCCTGCAGCAGCTGACATACTTTGCGGTCATTTTTCTGCTCGGGCCTTTCATGATAGCCACTGGAGCGGCCATGTCTACTTCTATTGACGCAAGGTTTCCCGCCTATCCAAAAATTTTTGGAGGCCGCCAGGCTGCAAGGAGCCTCCACTTTCTCGGCATGGCCGCCTTTGTCCTATTCATAATCGTCCACGTGTCCATCGTCCTCATCGAGAGGTTCCCCGAAAACATGGGCAACATAGTTTTTGGCAATGGCCAGAATGTAAATTTTCTAACCGCCGTCGGGCTTTTTGCTTTTTACGCAGCCTCCGTCGTGATTGTCCATGTGTGGGCCACTGCAGTTTCAAGAAGGCATCCGCGCTTGGTACAAAATACGCTAGACAAGATAATCGTCCCTGCAAAGAAACTGATATTTGAGAAGGCTGTTTCGGAGCAAAAGTTCGAGGCAAAAGAAATCTCTCCCTTCTTTAGGGTGAACGGCTATCCCCCAGAAACGCAGGAGTACGAAGAAATCAAGAAAAACAATTTTGCAGATTGGAGACTTAAAGTCCAAGGGATGGTCGAGAACACCTTGGAACTCTCCCTTGAAGACTTGCGCAAGATGCCCGAGCAGAGCCAGACCACAGAGCACCACTGCATTCAGGGCTGGACTGCAATAGGCGGCTGGGACGGGGTGCCAATGCAGCATATAATAGAGTCCTGCAGGCCGCTTCAGGGCGTACGTTACGTTGTATTTCACTCGTACCAGTACACTGACGGGTACGAATTCTACGAGACGCTGGATCTAGAGATTGCAAAACATCCACAGACGATACTTGCCTACGCGATGAACGGCCAGCCTCTAAACGTAGGACACGGAGCCCCGCTCCGCCTAAGAGTAGAAACGCAGCTAGGCTACAAGATGGTAAAATGGCTAAAGTCCATTGAATTTGTACAAGACTACAAACATATCGGGCTCGGCCAAGGCGGGTGGAGAGAGGACCACATGTACTATAGTCCAAGAGCAGGGATTTGACTACAAGGTCTTGCAACATACACACTGGGAAATTCAAAAAAATAACAGCCAGAGATGATGCAAAAAACTCACCCTGAACCGCGCCAACACAACAACCATCACATCACAGCCTCTATAGATAGGTGCGCGTATATAGAAAGTTAGGATACACGCCCGTTTATGTAATTTAACCAAATAATCATAAGTATTTTAAAATATCTCCGGCAAAGATAGCCGTGGCAGACGGCCAATACTTGCATTTTCACGCGGCCGATGAAAAAAAGGCGAGTGTGGGCCGCGGACACCCTGTCGCTGAAGAAACACGACAAATCCTCCCGGATAAAAAGGGAAGGGTGGCAAGAAAGTTGAGGATTTCCGTTACCGACAGGTGTAATTTTTCGTGTCTGTTTTGCATGCCTTCTAGGAGCAATATCCACTGGATTTCCGATGCCGAGTTGTTGACATTTGACGAGATAACAAGGATAACCAGGCTCCTTTGTTCGCTTGGAATAAAAAAGGTCAGAATTACGGGGGGCGAACCGCTTTTGAGAGAAGGGATCGAAACGCTTGTCGGGTCTCTTTCAAGGATAAAAGGGATAGAGTCCATCGATATGACTACAAATGGTTGGTTCTTGTCATTGGACAAGGCGCGGGAGTTGCGAAGAGCAGGCTTGCACGGCATCACGGTGAGCCTTCACAGCATGAAGAGGGATCGTTTTGCAAAAATATCGGGGACTGATGGTCTGCAAAGGGTAATCGATAGCATCGATGCCGCCAGAGAGGCAGGACTATCCCCCATCAAGATAAACACGGTGGCCATAAGTGGGTACAATGATGATGAGATCATCGACTTTGTAAATTTTGCCCGCGACCGGAGCCTCTCTCTGCGCTTTATAGAGTTCATGCCTCTAGACGGGCTAAACGCCTGGAGCCCGGAGATGGTGCTAAGCGGCAGGCAGATACTTGATATAATATCCAAGAAGCATTACAAGCTCAGGGCCCAGGAGAGAAAACCCGGCGATACAGCAACCGTATACGGATTTGAAGGAGACGATGAAAGTGAGCTGGATGGCCGCGGCTTTAAGGGAGACATTGGCCTAATAACGCCCGTATCAAAGCCCTTTTGCGACGATTGTGACAGGATACGCCTGACGGCAGACGGGAAGTTACTGACCTGTCTCTTTGACACCAACTATTATGACCTCAAGCCCTACATGAGAAACAAAGAGAGCGATGCATACAAAGAGCAAGATCCGATGAAGGATCTGGACTTGCTTGCCAATTCCAATTTTGGCGTTTTCAAGAAAAATAGGAAAGAGCCAAACCGGAATCGTCATCGATACCACCAACAACAACGGCGCAAGCCAGAACTGTACAAAGGTGCGCGTACAGCGGCATTGGAAGAGGATTGCCCTCTAGCTGAGTACATCACAAAATGCATCGAGAAAAAGCCGCCAGGCATAGCATACATGATGCCATTGACGCTAGAAAGGATGCATGAGAAAAGGCCAAGGGCAATGCATGCAATCGGAGGTTGAATGCGCCAGATCGTGAGAGATGTTCAAAAAAACGTGGCTGGAGAAAAGAACACGAAAATGATAAGTGTTAAAGTGCTATATTTTGCCCAAGCCCGCGAACTAGCAAGAGGCAAACATTTTGAGGAGAAAAAAGTTGCAGAGAAAACCAGAGTAGCAGAACTACTTTTTATGATACTAGAAGCCCGCCCCAATTCACAATCACTGATAAAAAATATTGCCGTCTCTGTAAACTACAGGATAGCGAAAAAAGACGATTTTTTAAGTGACGGCGACGAGGTGGCACTGATACCACCAGTAGCAGGAGGGTGAACGCGAACATATGCTGGACATATCCACCATAATATTTATGCATGCATATACATGCTCCATGGACGTTTACTCCATTTAGAGAGGCTTTCATAATTATGACCTCCAGAAAAACCGATAGAGTTACAGACAAAAGTAATAATGTTGTAAAAAAAAGAGACAGAGACATTCGCACAATTACTACAAAAAAAATATCCGTAGATGAACTAATAGAATTAACAAGAGACGACGGTTCTGGAGCAATTGTTTTGTTCCTCGGGACGGTTAGGGACAACAACAATAGTAGTGATGGTGGATCCGGTAGAGTGACAGCGATGTACTATGAAGCGTATATAGAAATGGCCGGAAAACAGATCGAAGGGATAATAGAAGAGACAAGGCAAAAGTGGCCTATCAAAAATATCGAGATAGTGCACAGGATTGGCAAACTGTACGTCGGAGACATCAGTGTGGCCGTGAGCGTTTCTTCCGTTCACAGGGAAGAGGCATTTGAAGCATGCAGGTATGCAATCGACAGGATAAAAAACTCTCTTCCTATCTGGAAAAAAGAGTTCCTGATTGATGGTTCCCAGGTTTGGGTGGAAGGACAGAAGGTTGAAACGGTCTGGTAAGTGGAGGATGAAAATAAAAGAATAGGATCATGTCTGGGGCGAAAAAAGGTAGATGGTGCTATGACAAAAGGAGGGTTTCTGAAACTCAAGAGGAAGGAGAGACTGTCGCAGACTAATTCTGACTACGAGCCTGCTTCCGTTCAAGACACAATCGCAAGGCTCAAAAACGATGCAAGGTTCCGCCACAGGACAGAGCCAGTCAGTATTCGTACAGCATTTGGGCGCGTCCTGGCCAGAGATATTGTTGCCAAAGACGATATCCCCCGCTATGACGTGACGCATATGGATGGCTATGCAGTAAGTTCGGAAGATATTGCAGATGCATCTGAAATCTCGCCGGTCATGCTAAAGGTCAAGGGCCGGTTGCTGCTGCCTGGAAATGGCATCAAGAAAAGAATAGGCAGAGGAGAAGCGTACGCCGTGGCAACAGGTAGCCGCCTGCCAGATGGAGCGGACACGGTTGTGCCTGTTGAAAATGTGGTGATGATAACTTCTGCTGCCACTATGAATACCCGCACAGAAAAAAATGGCAACCACGGAACCAAGCAGGGTCGCATTGATCAAAGACTTGCTACTTTAGCATCGCGTGGAGAGGAAGCACAGGAAAAAGGAGTAAGCCAACCTAGGATAAAGATACAAAATCCCCTGCACAGGGGGGCGTTTGTCTATCATGCGGGCGCTGATGCAAAAAAAGGAGAACTGCTCCTGCAAAAAGGAACGGCGTTGCGCTCTCAGGACGTGGGCATGCTTGCCTCGCTCAAAATGTCAAGGGTTCCAGTGTTTACAATACCCAAGATTGCAATCATCCCTACAGGAGATGAACTGACAGACGATATTACTGGGACTACCAAGGTCTCACATTCCTCCTCTTCTCCTCCTAAAAAAAAGGGCAAGAAGGTGTTGAATTCAAATTCGCCCGTTTTAACCAAGCTCATAGAAGGCATGGGTGCCATAACGCATTATGACGGGATCGCGCCAGACGACTTTAAGGCAATCAGGACAAGAATAAAACGCGCCATCAGGATCTGCGATATGGTAATAACCTTGGGCGGCTCCTCGGCCGGCAAATTTGACCTTGTCGAAACGGCAATCGACTCGCTAGGTAAACCGGGTGTGATTGCGAGGGGCATTGCAGTCGACAGAGGAAGAGTGACAGGGGCCGGAATAATCAAAAGAAAGCCCATAGTTATCCTTCCCGGCCCGATACAGGGCGCAGTGAGCGGCTTTATTGCACTAGCACTCCCGTTGATAGAGTACATGACAGGGTCTTCTACTGCCACCAATACACGACTGCTTCAGATTCCAGCCACCTTAGCGACGGACTGGCGGGCCCGAAACAAATTCCGCGATTACCTGAAAGTAGTATATGTCTCCCTTGTGCAAACCGATGATGATGATGACGGCATTAGGTCTTTCAAGGCCGAGCCTGTACAGGCCGAGAGCGAGAGCATGAAGGTCTTGGTCAAGGCAAACGGGTACGTCATAGTCCCAGAGTCGGTTACTTGCATGGCTGCAGGCAGTAACGTCAGCGTCCAGCTGCTTCCCGGTTTTTCTTTTTGAGAGATCAGGGTAAACTACGCTGAAAACGATATGTTTCTGTGCTCACAGCACATCGCTTAAAAAACATCATAATCGATATTATCGAACTCGGAGTGTCAGTGTTTGGAATGCCTACTGCTGTTATCATTCCCCCGCTCTTTGCTCCCTGGTTGATGACTGTGGTCGCCGTCGTTATGCCCAGCTCCTCGCAATATCTCAAACGCGTGGACTATCGTGGGAAATAGGACATCGAGGGACTCTGAAACGGCCCGAGCGCTGCCCGGCAGGTTGACGATGATGGTTCCTTTTCTAATTCCTGCTACGCCTCGGGACAGCATGGCAGCGGGTGTCCTCCTTTGGCCGTGCGACCGGAGCGCTTCGGACACACCTTTCAGTTCTATGTCGATGACCCTCGATGTCGCTTCTGGAGTTACATCATGCGGACCAATTCCCGTACCGCCACTGGTGAGTACCAGGTCAGCCTTTTTCTCATCCGACAGCCTCCGAAGCTCAGATTCAATCAGAGTCGCGTCATCTGGAATCACCTTGTAATCAAGCACTGCAAGGGCATTGTTGCGCCACAGGTATGACGATGTCAACCTGTCAATTATGAGTCTGCCAGACTCGTCTTCATCCTTTGTCCGGGAATCGCTCATGACAATCACCGCGACCTGCAGTTTCTTTTCAGCGCCCCTTTTGCCCAACGCATCCCTAATAGATGCTGTCGTTTTGTGAGCCTCTTCTCCCAATCCTCCGCTCTTTTGCAGCAATTTGATGCCCTCTATCTGTAGAGCGTCGCCAAGAGGCTTGACCATGTCATAGATCGTCAATGCTGCAATAGTCACGCCTGTAAGGGCCTCCATCTCTACTCCCGTCTTCCAGATGCTTTTCACCTCCCCGTCGATCACGACAAGGGAATCATCATCTTCAAATGAAAAGTCGATACGGACAAAGTCGATTGGCATGACGTGGCAATAGGGCAAAATGTCCGAAGTACTTTTTGCCGCCATCGTGCCGGCGACCCTTGCTGCTTCTAGCACGTTTCCTTTTGGAGATGGTTCTTGGCCCCTGATGACCCTGATAGTGGCAGGCTCTTTTACACGCAAGGTGGCACGGGCGAGCGCATAACGGGCGGTATCTGGTTTATGGCTAACATCAAACATCTCTATTTTTTATCCCAATCCACAGAGAGGCACGTCATCGATGGAGGCATATCTGCAACAGCGACAACGGCCGGCTCAAAGTAGCAAAGGCTGTGGTCATGCCGCCACCATTGTGCCATTCCGCCGCCTCTGTTTTTGTCAGCAAGACATTGCGGCAATATTAACATCTGCACGGTACCATTCCAACCTTTCAATAATAGTAATACCTGTAAACCATACGAAGAGGACAAAAATATTAAAGCGTATATACTGTGGAGCTGAGTAAAAGATAGAAAGAGAAAATAGTACATGCGCGCACAGTATGGCGATTTCCTTTCCTCCTTTTCATGCGACGACAGCAAAACGATGTAAAGACACACGGGCATGCGCGTGTTCTCGACTAATTCACGAAAATAGGATTTTTCTTTATAAAAAAGAAATATCGCTTGGAAGAGCGAAAAATGCTTTTGCATATACACGCCGTGCTTTAGCATATGCTGGCGTGGCATTTTCTTATACATCGCGTATGCGCAGACTATGCAGCTTCAGAAATGCCTTTGTCGTGCATGTTTTGGATCGCCTTCTCCGTCTTTGGATCTTGCAGCCCCTTGATCATCGATACGTCGGGCCTGTAAAAGAAGTCCATAGTCCAGTCGGACAGCACTTTTAGCTTCTTCTTTAGAGTAGGAAGCTGTGACAGGTAGAACGTACGCCAAAGCCACCATGCCACAATCCCGTGTGTCTTGGAGCCAAAGAGCAGCGCCACGCCATTTCTCCTTCCGATTTCTGCCATCATCCCCCTTGTCTTGTAATCGATTTCTTTTTTGTATCCGGGCTTCCTTTCAATATCGCAGATGAGGTTCTTCACCAGCGTCCTTGCCTCTCGCAAGGCATGTTGGGCGGTGGGAGGGTAGGGCTTGTCAGAGTCCGGTCGCGGTATGGAAGCGCAATCCCCTGCCACATAGACAGTTCCAGGATAGTCTTGCAATTGCAGGTACTTGTCTGCCTGCAGCCGGTGTTTTTTATCGTGTGAGCACTCAAGGTCCGCTATCAGCTTACCAGGAGTCACACCGGCCGACCATACCAGCGTAAAGGATGGTATTACGTCGTTGTTATCCAGCGTGGCGCTATCTTTTGTAGCTTTAGTCACCTTCCTGTTGAGAATGAATTCCACTCCCCTCCTTTTGAGGCTCTCCAAAGCATATTTTCCAAGCCCTTCGTCTATTTGTTCCAGTATTTTGTCGCTGGCATGAATAAGTACTACTCGGATTTCCTCTTCTGAAATATCCTTGCGGTAGTACTTCTCTGCCGTCTCCCGGATAAAGTCATTCAGCTCGCCCACCGTTTCAATGCCGTTAAAACCTCCCCCGACGACGATGAATGTCAACAGCTTTTTCCGTAGTGCGGCATCGTTTTGCTCAAGTGCAGCCTGCTCCAGCATGTTTATGACGTGATTTCTCAGCTTTATCGCGTCATCGACGTCTATCATGGTAAAGGCATGTTGTTTTACCTCCTCCTGGCCAAAGAAGTTTACCTCGTTGCCTAATGCGATGACTAGGTAGTCGTATCCCAATGTGTGCTTTTTTACTCCGGTATTTTCAAAACTCTTTCCGATCTGATGACTTATCTCTACCTGCTTGTTCCGCAAGTCTATCGATTCCACGTCGGCCTGGCAAAACGTGGCATCTTTTATAAAACCCCGCACGGGCGTAGTTATTTCTCTGGGGTCTATCATTCCGCTGCATACCTCCGGGAGCATGGGCGTAAAGAGGAGAAAATTATCCTTGCTTATCATGGTGATATCTATGTGATCATCGCCGTGGAATTTTTTCTCTAGTCCTTTTAGAACTTCGACTCCCGCAAAACCACTGCCTAGGACTATCACGCGCTGTCTTTCGTTTCTGGTATCTTCTTTGGCCATCATTGTAGGTTGCTTTCCCTCATACAGAATTCAACGGCTGGGCACTGTCGGATATCGTCGCTTAGATTGGTATCTTGCTGTAAAAATGAGCGCAGCGCGCGGACAGAATGATGATTTTTTAGCTTGATCATCGCTGCTATTGCTACCACCACCCGCCTCTTGCTGATGGCTGTGCCAGCATGCGTCGCCTTTGAGAGTTGTGTGTAGTTTAGAGCGCATGCGTTATTTTCATTTAAAGCGTTCTTGTTTTGCATCAATAGCAAGAGCCTCCCTCAGCATCTTCATATGGTTCTGCTTATCCTGCTTTATCGTATTCCATACACCTACAAGATCTGAACGGTTATCATTCCTTGCATCGGCGATGTAAGAATCGACAGTAGAGTATAGAAAGTCCGCATCCGTGGCAAGCGCCATTATCAGGTCGTATGTCGAGTTGGTCAGTTTGGTAGATTTGTGTAAAGAAGCAGTTTCTGCACTCATGAGTACATGACTGAAAAATAACCTTAAAGTGTTACGTCAATTTTTTTATTGACGGTCAAGTAGTGGGATATTTTTGCCAGCGCGTCATCAGCCGCGTCCAGGAAGCAAGGTAGAATTGCCATATGCACGTCGTGTAATGCAATAGCCTGCAATTAATTACATTTCACGTCATGCGCATGCATGCATACATATATACGCATATGCACAACTCGCAACTGCAAAGGTTTTTCCGGCAGGCTAAAATGTTGTTATAGACGTCGCCATGAGGCGAGACCCACCGTCCAGCATTTTTTTCTCACTTGTAGTTGTTTTCTTCTTTTTCTTGCTCCCGCTTTTGCCTTTCTTTTTTCTCCAGAGTCTTTTCAGCGTCGGCTTCTCCCTGCTTCATCAGCTTCTTGATTGTCGCAATTGAAAAGTCTGCGTCTTCATAGAGGAAGTGGAGACTTTCCGACCGTTCGACTTTGGTAATGTCGGTGATTATTGCTCCGCGCTGGACGGCCAACTTGGAATATTCTTGCTCTAGTTTTTCAAACTCTTTTTTTGTTTTCGGATCCAAGGGCACTCTGCTCAACATGTTATGCATCTCTTTTAACAAGAGCAGGTAACTCGAGATTAACTTTGACATTTTCATATTGCGGCCAGTCTTGTCAGTAAACACGATGTCCCTTGCCCT
>DASZTR010000109.1:0-6791 GCA_035547955.1 Nitrososphaera sp.
CGACCTGTGCAGGGTACATCGGCTCCTTTGATAAGAGCTCCATTATGCGCCACGCCACAGGGTTTGAAAGGACGCGCATCTGTGCCACGTCCTTGAATACAGTAATTTTCTTTGCCGACGCCTGGCCGTCATAGTCTGAAACCGAAACGAGCGACTTGCGTGCCAATGCTGTTGTACATGTCGATTTGTTATATAATTCTTTATAGCGGTATAAACTTTTATTGTTAAATAGAGGCCATTTTACGCATATATAATTATGAAATATTTTATAACGGTTAGAAACTCTATTCATAAGTGTTTTAAGCTCCTGACGGAAAGGATCTGCCGTGTGTTCGATCATCGGCTACAAAGGCAAGCAGTCCGCGGCACCCATACTGATTGACAGCCTGAAGAGGATGGAGTACAGAGGCTATGACAGCGTGGGAGTGGCCACGTTCAAAGATGGTAATATCCTGGTAAAAAAGGGCACTGGCAAGGTAGCAGAGGTCAGCAAGAGCCTCAATATCGGCGCCATGTCGGGCATGATCGGGATAGGCCACACGAGGTGGGCCACTCACGGAGGCGTAACCGACAGCAACGCGCACCCGCATTCGGCATGTAGGAACAGCATTGCAGTGGTTCACAACGGCATCATTGAGAACTACAAGGAGCTAAAAGTAGAGCTCGTAAAGGCAGGGCATGACTTTGCAAGCGAGACAGATAGTGAAGTCATCGCGCACCTTCTTGAGGTTTATGCCGATAGGGGCGTCAGGGATTCTCTCATTGCCACGTGCAAGAGGCTAAAGGGAACGTACGCCTTTGTGGCTGTCTTTCAGGACGGCACGATAGCAGGCGCAAGGTACGAGGAGCCCCTCATAATCGGCGTCGCAAACGACGGCTACTTCATATCATCAGACGTGCTTGGCTTTTTACAGTACACGGACAAGGCGATATTCCTTGACAACTATGATATCGCTCTTGTCGATGGCGGCAAGTTGGAGATATTCGACTTTGACGGTAGCCCTGTCGCTCACCCGATAACGCAGGTCGCCTGGGAGCTCGGAGAAGTCGACAAGGGCAAGTACGCGCACTATACGCTAAAGGAGATAAACGACCAGCGTCTAACGGTTGCAAACGCTGCAAGGCAGGATGGGGCCATGATGGACAAATTCTGCAAGATACTGTCCGGCGCGCAGAGCGTCTACATCACGGGGAGTGGCACAAGCTATCACTCTGCCCTCATAATGAAGCACATGCTTGCCCACTATGCGAGAATACGCGCCGAGACCGTCATGTCAAGTGAGGCGCAGGACGGGCTCGTGGGCCTTGACGAACGCTCGGCGCTGGTGGCATTTTCGCAGAGCGGCGAGACGGCAGACGTCCTTGAATCGATCAAGATAGCCAGAAAGCAGGGTGCCAAGGTGCTTGGCATAGTAAACGTCACCACGTCCTCTCTGGCAAGGGCAAGCGATGCTTTTCTATCAGTAAACTGCGGACCAGAAATAGGCGTGGCTGCGACAAAGAGCTTTACGGGCCAGCTGGCTCTCGTTTACAACATTGTAGCAGAGCTTGCGCCTGACGCCCTTGCGGCAGGCGAAAAGGCAGAGTTTGTCCGGGCGGTGGACAAAGTCATCGCGTCGAGCCAGCCCACCATAGAAAAGATGGCCGCTGGCAAAATAGGGCAAGTAAACGACATTTACCTCCTTGGCAGGTCCACCCACTACCCGATTGCGCTAGAGGGCGCGCTGAAACTAAAAGAGCTCGCATATGTGCACGCCGAGGGCGTCGCTGCCGGCGAGCTAAAACATGGGCCGCTTGCGCTCATGGAAAAGAACACGCTTGTAATACTCCTCAACCCCAGGGACGCCACATACAACGACTCGCTTTCTAACGCGCACGAGATAAAGGCGAGGGGCGCTAGCCTCATCGGAATATCTGATGCAGAAAGTGATGTGTACGACCACTGGATCGAGATACCTCACATGTCAGAGGAGGCATTCTATCCGATTGTCGAGGTGATACCGCTGCAGCTGCTTGCGTACTACCTTGCGCTTGCCAAGAACGCCGATCCCGACTATCCAAGAAACTTGGCAAAGTCAGTGACTGTAAAGTGACTGGCTCTTCAAGCGATGCAAAGAAGAAGCAAACGCATTTGCCTCTCACCTTCATAGGCCAAGCATTTTCAAACTTGAGGTTCCAATAGACAGAGAGAGATACATCGGTAAGGCGCAGGGCTATAACACAAAGGATTGTGCTATATTATTTGCGACTGGACTGACCACAAACAATGTATTCGTTTGAAATAGAGTATGCAAAAAAGTGATGCAACGCATAGAAGGTTTTCTGGAAAAAAGATAAAAGTAGAAAGGAAAGAAGAGGAGAGGCGGTTCTCGCTCCCTTTACTGCGAGTTTCCGCCTGCGTACGACCGGGATGCACCAGAGCCCACCGGGACATCCGGGAAGCTCTCAGTCATCCGCTGTTCTGCGACCGCGCCGGCCTCTGCAAGGATCCTGTCGACTTCTTCGCCTGACGCGTCGAAGGCAAACGTGGTGTTGCCCATGCTTCCAGCGTTCATCATGATATCGCTGAACACGCCGTTTATCTCGCCCAGTTCTCGGTCTACTTCTGGCATCACGCCTGCAAGGCCAGACCTCACCCTCGTGAGAGCGCCCATTGCCGGGCCGATTGCCACCATTACGTCTCCAAGGTCGATGGTCGTCTCAAGGCGCATCTGTATCTGCTCTAGCGCCATCTTGAGCTGCGAAATCATCTTGATAGTCTTTCTCACCTGCGCAATCTCGTTTGAGACCATCTTGCCTGCCTGCGTGTCATGCCTCTGGAGCGCGGAAACCACCTGGTTGAACAGGGATTTTTCCTTGCCCTTGAGTTTCTCAAGAATAGCATCCAATTTCTGATTTTGCGCTTGGATCTTGTTCTTTGCGAATTCAATCCTTGGTTTCAGTGGTTGTTGAGGTCCGAGACTTTCCTTCACCCTCTCAGACATCGTAGATTTATTGTCCTTGGCCCAGTTATTGCTGAAGCTCGTCATGACTGCTAGCCATAGAAAACGACGTTAAATAGAAGTGTCATAATTAGACAACCAAGTAGTGATATTTTGTAGACATGGATTGTGACGCATAAACACACGGGCAGTGACGGTGGAAAACATTAAAATCATCAATATGCGACGCTGTTCACGTACGAGCACAAATGCCAAGAGCAAAAAAGACAGAGGCCCAGAGCAATGAGGAAGGACTACCCAAGTGGGCCGAGGACGAGATCAAGTCGGCGCAATTTGGCAACCCTGAAGTCTTGAGCAGGACAGGATACATACTAGAGATATACGAGAAAGACAACAGGCTCGACATACAGGTTTATGAGCCTATGCCGGACAACAGGGTCATCATCGAGGGAATCAGCCTTCCAAAAGAGGTCAAGATAGGCGACCTCATGAAGGGATTTGTCTATGAGTTTAAGATAAACGTCTATACCGCGCCCCTGAGCGACAAAGTAGTCGAGCTTTTAAAGACGAGATTCAACCTCGACATGAAGGCGATATTCAATTTCGAGATAAAGGAACTGGCACTCATGGACGTCGAGTCTGACACGCCCACTTCATCATCATCATCTGGTGATGACGACGGTGGCGAGGACGAGTAACAACCTACCACTACCGCGGATCCTCTTTTTTCTTTTCCCCATCGGCAGGCACCACAGTCTCTTTCTTGCCTATCGCAAGTTTCATGAGGGCGACCCACATTACGACCAACGGCACATGATATGTGGCTATCCTCCATGCAATGATCACGCTGAGCTGCGAGTCGGAGGCAATGTCGGCAAGGTTCGGGACGCTAGAGAGGTTAGAGATGTAAGCCCAGATTCCAAGTTCCGCAAGACCCGAGCCTCCTATGGTGATAGGCAGATTTGCAATCGTGTTTGAGGCTGCCACCGCCATGAGCGAGTCGAAAAGCCCGATCCCTGCATGAACAGAATCTGCAAGGACCATGAAAGAGATGCCATACGCAAGGAAGGATGCGAAGGTCAGCGCAAGACCCACTACGAACGGCCGGACGACCTTGCTTGACGAAAAGTTTTCCCTACTCATGGCGCACAGGTCGTCAAGGGCCTTGTTGGCCTGAGAGAGGTACTTGTCCGCCTTATCTTTTGCAAAGCGCCGGGCAAGCCTGTCGATGAACTTTGGAACCTGTAGGTTGCGTTTTGCTGAGTAGAGTATCAGTATGAGCCAGAATGCAAACGTCGGCAGAGCAACAACAAGCACTGTAACTCCGATGGCGGTCCCGCCTCTGGAAATAGCCAGCGCGCCGGCGACAAAGGCGAGTATCGTAACCGCAAAGACATCGGCGATTATCTCCATCGTGGCGACCCACGCAGCCTTGCCTGTAGGCACGCCATTTTTCGAAAGCCATGCTATACGTATAAACTCGCCTCCCACGTATGAGGGAGTGGTGTAGGTGACAAACTCGCCTGCAAGCCTTGCCGCCATTGTCTTACCGGGCGAACTCACGTCATAGCCTATGAATTTGCGCACAAAATACTTGAACCGGTACGCCTGGAGCATCACCCTCGCTATCGCAGCTGCCGCCGAAGCGGCAAAGGGCAACATGCCTACTGCGAATATATCCTGTGGCGAGACTTTTGTAGTGAGGAACATTATGATGAATGGGACGATGCTCGCCGGGATGGCAGCGATTCTCCAGTTCAACGTCATTTTTTGTACGTTCTGGAGGTATATATAATAACGAATGACTACAGGTGGGGAGCCTTATCTCCGAGAGGTATGTCAGTGTTGTTTGATCCATAAAGGCATCGCGCTTAGCTGTTGAAAAAAATGGTGTCAGGTGAAAACCCGACTATTCCCATAACTACAGCCATGATCATGCAGGGGCTTTTTTTACACCCTCATATGTTCTTGCATGAAGTCATTCGATGAGCAAAAACTATTCCTGCCATAGTTATCGCAGCCACAATCACTGCCAGCGAGCCAAACTCCGGTGCAAAGGTCTTCCCTATTGTCTCTACTTTTGTCATTGGACCAAAAAATTGGAGAAGAATGCACGCCATTCTCTATCTCCAGATGACGGCACAATACTCTGTGTGGTATTGTGAATAGGCCGGTCATTTACAAGTACTGTAAATGGCACATCATGGTTATCCTGTGTTGAATCAATCAGCGCTCAAGTCTAACTTGCAAGAGTTCGCCTTCTGACTTTCTATCAAACGCGATTGAATGTCTGTCAATATTTGCAGTAACGTTAACAATGTACACCGTGAAATGGACGTCGTATTTCTTGTCGTTAATAGTATCCAGTGTCCAAAGATATGGCAAGTTATAGATGATGGAATTGGAAGGCGACGGACATACACCTGGTATATCGCTATAAGGGCCCCTGCAGTTTTATTCGGTAGTGGCTTCTTCGTCTTCTCCTTTCGCACACCTCACGGATGACGGAAGAAATGAAGATATGGATAACAATAATAAAACAATTGCAAATGTGACACAAAAAAGATGAAACTTTTGCACGCCACCTTATATTTAACCCTGTTTTAACCTTATGGCGCACTTACTATCGCATTATCAGAAATAGGAGGGAGAAAATGTGCAAAGCAGATATAAAATACTTCGTAGCGTGCCCACTTGGTTGCAATAAAAGATGGTAAATGCCGTTTTCGTCACCGGGACCGCTGGATCCGGCAAGTCACTATTAACTTCGCGGTTGGTGCAGTGGTACCGCGACACGGGCGCATATCCCGTGACCCTCAACCTTGACCCCGGTGCAATTACGCTCCCTTACGAGCCGGACATTGATGTCCGCAGCTATATCGACATTGGCACACTAATGGAAAGTTATGGCCTCGGTCCAAACGGCGCGCTGGTCATGGCAAGCGACTTGGTGGCTACTAAACTAAATGAGCTGCAAGAAGAGGTCAACGAGGCAAACCCCGACTATTTGATAGTTGACACGCCGGGCCAGATAGAGCTGTTTGCCTTCAGGGCAAGCGGGCCTTATTTCATTTCAAACCTGCAGGCAGACAATAAGGCGACAGTGTTTGCGTTTGACGGCATGCTTGTTTCCTCGCCGATAAACTTTGTCTCGATATCACTCCTCGCCTCGGCGGTCAAACTGCGTCTAAAGACCGCGCAGGTAAACGCGCTCACTAAGAGGGACCTCGTCATAGACAAGCTCAAAGACATACTAGGCTGGGCTACGTCAGCGCAGGCGCTAGAGTCAGCCCTCAACGGCGAAAAAGACGCCGAGTATTCGCTTTTGAGCAAGGATTTGTCGAGGAGCATGACCCGTGCCGGATTTGCTCCGGGCCTAGTAGCGGTTTCAAGCACGACCTTGAATGGGCTTGTAAACGTGGCTGCCGCGCTTGCCCGAACCCTTAATCAGGGAGAGGACGGATAGCAGCATGACCGTGAAAATAAAAGAAAAGAACAAGTCCTGCACCGCTGTCGCGCCCTCGTCGACTGCTAACCTCGGGCCCGGATACGACGTTTTTGGCCTCGCTCTGGACGCGCTGTACGACAGGGTCAAGGTGACACGATTGACAGATGGAAAGAAGGGAGGCGCAGGGGGGACAATAACGATAAAGATGCTATCAGACAGCGCGATACCTTCTGCACCCGAATCAAACTCGGCAGGGATTGTCGTAAAAAAAATGGCGCAGGACTTTTCCATCACCGACAATCTCGACATCGTCGTAAAAAAGGGAGTGCCTGCAGGATACGGCATGGGCTCAAGCGCAGCGTCGGCTGCCGCAGCAGCAGTGGCGTTTGCAGGCCTCTACA
>DASZTR010000110.1:0-5173 GCA_035547955.1 Nitrososphaera sp.
CAGTAAACACGATGTCCCTTGCCCTGTGCCAGACATCCATCAAATTGTCCGGCAGTTTTTCCTGTTCGTGTGGAAATACATTGACGATGTACACATTTTTGTCGCGCTTTGACGAAGAATCAATGACGTTGACAAGCGGCGTGTTGCCAAGCAAAGTGCCATCCCAGAGGTATTTCCCGCCTATTTCGGTCCACCCAATGCCGTAGAAGGGATAACTTGCGCATGCCACAAGATGGGTCGCGTCTATGCTTGAATTATGGCTGTCAAATACCACGTATTTACTCTTTTGCACGTCAGTGCATGCGACAATTAGTCGAGGAGTGTTTTGCATGTTCAAGCTTTTGAAATCTATGTATTTGTAAAGGGTATCCTTCAGCAGCGTCATGTCATACAGATATGGCATATTGTACAGGCGAAAGTAATCGAAATAATAGCCGTAACCCCAATTCTGTTTCTTGAACCAAATAGGAGAGAACATCTTGGGGTTGCCATACAGTGCGCTGTACGATGATGCCATGACTGCACGAATGTAATCAGAAGTCGTCGAAGGAGTGACAGTCTCGGCTACGTCTAGCCAGAAATTCTCAAGGTCTTTTTCAGGATGGCTACTCTTTGAGCCAGCCACTATCCCCGCGTTGACTGCACCGATGGAGGTTCCGGCAACTATGTCAAACTTTATGCCGCGTTTAGTAAGGCCCCTGAATACTCCGCACTCGTACGCTCCTAGCGATCCGCCGGCCTGCATCGCAAGCACAGTTTCCGATTCCGGTTCTTGGGAATGCTTTTTCTTGAGTTCGCGCATTGTAGACAAGGTTGATGATGAAAATATATTTCCGAGTCATAGTTATTAAGACTATTCAAGTTGGGATGCACGTACGTGGCCCGTTTGAAAGTAACAATATATTTTTCTCCTCCTGCAAGATCGCTGCCACAAAATCCGTAAGGATTATTTTCAGGCATAGAGGTTCTTGCGTGACAGAGCAAATTGTTGTAGTGATTGCGGAAAGTTGGGCTAAAACTCTAATCACGAAGGAAGAGTGATGAAGTCGTCGTCGTCGTCGTCATCGTCATCATCATCATCACTATTGCAATTATTTGCAAGCCAGATGTGTAACTGTTTAAAGAATTGGCGCACATTACTTACACATATACCATGAAAGCTGCTAGAATTGTTGAAGTAAAGAAACCATTGCAAGTACAGGATCTTCAAAACCCCAAACCAAAAGGTGTTGAAGTGTTGGTCAAGATTGCCTCTTCAGGAGTTTGCCACAGCGATATCCACCTCTGGGAAGGAGGGTACGAGGGCCCAAACGGCCAGTTTATGAAGACTACTGACAGAGGCGTAAAGTATCCCCTTACTCCGGGGCACGAAATTGCAGGCGTTGTAGAAGAGATGGGAGATGCGACAGAGGGATTTAAGAAGGGAGACAGAGTGATCGTATTTCCATGGGTCGGAGAAGGACTCTGCCCTGCCTGCAAGGCAGGCGATGAGAACCTGTGCGACAAGCCCCGGTCGCTCGGAGTTTATGAGCAGGGTGGCTATGCCGAAGATATCCTGGTCCCCAGCTACAGGTACCTGATAAGAATTGGTGACAAGCTGGACACCGATATTGCCGCAATCCTGTCCTGTTCGGTGCTGACTGCATACACTGCAGTGAAAAATGCGTCGCTCAAACCGGATGATAATGTCGTCATCGTTGGTGCAGGCGGGCTTGGCCTGATGGCCATCCAGCTGGTCAAGGCCCTCACAGGTGCCCGCGTGATTGCTATGGACATAGCGGACGGCAAGCTGCAGACCGCAAAAGATAACGGGGCAGACATGACCGTCAATTCCAAGAAGGGAGATCCCGCAAATGGTGTCATGGAAATGACAGATAAGCTGGGTGCTGACGCGGTAATCGACTTTGTCAACGCTTCAAAGACGGTAGAAACAGACATGCAACTGTTGAGAAAGAGAGGCAAGGTTGTGCTAGTAGGGCTCTTTGGAGGAGAGCTAAAGCTCAACCTAGTTTCGATGCCTACCCGGGCGTACAAGTTGATTGGGTCGTACACCGGCAATTTGAGGGATCTAGCAGAACTGGTGTCGCTGGCAGAGAGGCAAGTCATAAAGCCAGTAGTTTCGCACAGGTTCAAGCTGGATCAAGCAACGGAGGCGCTGACGATGTTAAAGGAAGGCAAGGTAACTGGGAGGGGCGTCTTTAAGCTTTGAAGCAGATGGCAACGACGGTATCACAGACGGGACAGCGCGGCGGCGACAAAAATAACAATGGCCATCTTGCCAATTGCGCTTGCCGCGCGCGACATGCGCGCCGCCAACGGTCATCGCAAAAATACTCCGCTACGACCTTAAATATTGGATCGCAGGCAGTAATGTCGATGACGACCAGCTATTTGCGTCCTGCATATAATTAGGATGGAAAAAAAGAGGGAGGAAGAGGGAAGAAAATGGGCAGCAACGGTAAAAAGTTAAAGACCATCAATCCTGCGACAGGAGAGGTCATCAAAGAGTACGAAATAATGACAGAAGACCAAATCCTGTCAGCAGTAGTGAAAGCGAAAAAGGCATTTTCCGATTGGAGAAAAGGCACGGGAGGCCAAAGCAAGAGGCCTGATTTCCTCCACGAATTTGCTGCAAAGTTGAGGAAGAACAAGGAAAAGCTCGCAAGGACTGCGACGACAGAGATGGGCAAGGCGATAAAAGAATCTCGCTCTGAAGTTGAAAAGTGCGCCATGACTATGGATTACTATGCAGACAACGGCAACATCTTTGTGAGCGACGAGCTTGTCAATACGGACGCAAGAAAGACCTTCATAACTTTTGAGCCAATCGGCGTCATCGGAAGTATAATGCCGTGGAATTTCCCATACTGGCAGGCGTTGAGGTTCGCGGCACCCTCTCTCATGGTCGGCAACACCGTCGTCTTAAAGCCTGCAAGTGCCACGATGCAGTGCGGCATAGAGATTGAAAATGTATTCAAGGAGGCGGGCGTGCCCGACGGGGTCTTCCAGACGCTGGTCGGCGACTCGTCCATCGCCAATACGCTCATAGACTCCGAGGTCAGCGCTATCACATTTACTGGAAGCGTGTCCGTAGGCGCGAAGGTGGCGCAGAGGGCGACGTCGCAGGTAAAGAAGTGCGTGCTCGAGCTGGGCGGAAGCGACCCATTCATTGTCTGCGAGGATGCAGATATAGAAAAGGCGTCAAGTGGCGCAGTTAAGGGAAGGTTCATCAATTGCGGGCAGAGTTGCATCGCGTCAAAGAGGATAATTGTGACCAAGAAGATCGCAGATGCCTTTGTCGAGCAGTTCATCCAGAAAACAGAGAAGCTAGTAGTGGGAGATCCCCTGCAAGAAAACACGGACATAGGTCCCCTCGTAAATGAAGGCGGGTTGAAGAACATCGAGTCGCTGGTACAGGACGCCGTCAAAGACGGGGCGAGGGTATTGACAGGAGGCGACAGGCTGACTACAGAAGGAGGCAAGGGCTACTTCTTCAAGCCGACCATCCTGGCGAAAATCACGCCAAGCATGCGTGTTGCTAGAGAAGAAGTTTTTGGCCCCGTTGCGCCCGTAATCGTGGCTGAAAACGACGAGGATGCAATCAAAATTGCAAACGACACCGAATATGGTCTTGGCGCAAGTATCTGGACCAACAACTTGGACAAGGCGGACAAGTTTTCAAGGGCCATAGAAGCAGGCGTTGTAACCGTAAACAACATCGTAGCTTCCGACCCTAGAATACCGTTTGGCGGAGCAAAGAAGAGTGGGTTTGGCAGAGAGCTGTCCAGGTACGGCATGCTAGAGTTTGTAAATATCAAGTCAGTGCGCTTTTATGACCAGCTGTACGGTCAACATCACGTAGAGTAAGAGATGTCGCATTGCAGCGGGAAGCAAAAAAAAGCGTCAGGGTTTTGCACCCCCCAATGCTTTGTACGCCTAGCAGAGCGTATTAATACTGAAAAAAACTCTCTTTGCTCAAAGCGAGTACACACATATACTTGATATCATCCTTCTCATTGGTTTATCACTATCCTAGGATCTAGGTGCATGCACATGATACACGCAATATAGTCGTGTACCTTACTTTTTTGTACACACGCGTCGGTTAACATAGTTAACGTAGACTATAATTGCAGTTCTGTGCATTCATATGCACACATACATGTATGAAACAGATTTTAAAGATGGTGAAGCCGTACATGAAGATACCGTCAATGCCACTTTTCGGCTTAACGCTCGCGTGATGAAGAAACTGCGCGAGGAATCAGAAAAGAAGCAAATAAGCCTCAATGCATACATTAACCAGGTACTGTACCAGCACGTCGACTGGGATCTGTTTGAGTCCAAGATCGGGATGATGCCCTTTCCAAAGCAGGTGTTGTCGATGATATTTGCAGACCTAGATGAGGAAGAGATCACAAAACTTGCAATGGGAGTAGGAAAGAACAGCGCCATTGAGATGTCCATCTTTGTCCAGGGAAGGTTCAATGTGGAGACGTTTGTTTCCTGGATCGAAACAAGGATGAAGAATTCGGGCTGCGAAGTCGCACACCGCGTCAGGGAAGAAGATGGTACGCAGAACATAATCATAAAGCATGACTTGGGAAAGAACTGGTCACTGTACCTGAAAATACTCGTCGAGTCAACGCTAAAGGAGGCATTTGGCATGACGCCAGATATTTTCGCCAGCGACTCACTCGTATCGATTACCTGTAGGCTCTGATTAACTATCAATCAATTTTTTATTGGCTAAGAGAAAAAATGTGGGAGGGAGGAGGAGCCAGCACAAGGTTTCCCTCCTTGCTCCCTCCTTTTCTTTTCGACGGCGCAGATAGTTTTTTTGTGCACGGATACTCTTTTCTTTTTTCTCTTTCTTACGGTATGGACCTGCTGTACAGCTTGCCCTCGAGAGCGAGTTTGTACAGTTCTGCTACATATGGGTTCTTTGCTGGTGTTTCGGATCCTAACTCTACAAGGCGCGCGTACACCCTGACCACATAAGCCAGAGCGCCCATGAATGCCACTACGACACCCATGTTAAAGCACCAGTGGTTTGGAACAGAAAAGATTTCCTCTACGAACCAAAAGTGCCAGAGTTCATTGATGCCTATTGTGAACATTGTCGCCAGATAGCCAATGATGGTTATCTTTAGGCCAGTGTTCATAGAGTTGC
>DASZTR010000111.1:0-5069 GCA_035547955.1 Nitrososphaera sp.
TAAAGAACGTCGTCTTGCCCGTGTTGGTCTTGCCTATCAGGCCGATTTTTATCATATATATGCTCTAGCCTTCATCTGTTATTATTTATTTACTTCTAAGACCATCGGTGGCCACACTATAGGTTCTCTGCAGTAGCTGTCGCAAAGTTGCCAGTACAATCGTGTGTGTCTCGCTGCCCAAAGATAATACCCGTTTTGAATGAGCTTTTGATCTTCCTAATGTCTCTATTTTTCTACAGAATGCTTTCATTCAGTTGTATTATGCATGTATGAGTGTATATGCATACACGGCTGGTTAGATCAGGTGGTGGCACAACGCTACCAAGTAGCTGACGAGGCCAACAAAGGCTCCGAGCATTGACAGATGGATTCCAAATAGGAGGTTGTTGCGGCCTCCGCTGTTTTTCAAGACGCCCTTTCTTTTTGCTGTCGCAGGGATTTGCGCCATATATACTACTACCAGATATATTAACGCAGAACGTGCGGATAAAGCTTCTAGTCATGGTGGTTTGTATCTCCGGCGCGTTCTAGCGCCATCCGCATCTCCTCAAGGCGCCACCCTATCTCGCTTGTGTTGTCCTGCGACAGGTCAGAGTCCCACTTTTCAAGAAGTATTTTTGAGACCTCTGTGGCGTGGTACAACATGCCCCAGTATGGGTGATGTTCGGCGGTGGTGTACGCAAGCTCCAGCACATCTGCAAGGCCTGCGGATGCTTTTTTCAGAGCGTCGGATTTTTCAGTATAGACTTTGACAATTCCCGCGTCGCGGTCAGTCCCAATCTTTGTAACTATGCCGTCTTTTTCAAGGTCTGCAAGAGCAGACTTTACCCTCTCTGCCACTTGCGAAACATTCTGGTCTGGCTTCTCTGACATCTCTTTCCCTCTCACAAGTTAGCATATGGCATGATTATTTATTCTTGCAAGCCATTCACGTGTGTACAGGCATGTCCTTTTCGCGTGTTTGCGTGTTCATAATCCCGCTTTGCGATACGCGTTGCGTGCAAAGCAAACAAGTCAACCTGTTATCCGCATGTAAATGCGAGTAAACCTTGAAAACTCAACCGCGCTATTCCAAATCTAGCGACTCTGAAAAATAAATGAGAAATCATACCGAGCATTACGAGCACCAAAAGCACTTCAAGGATGTCCGCTTAAAACTCCCCTAATATACAGAAGAATTTACAAATAGAACAATGTCATTCGCCAAAAAGTCGATGGTGTTCTTCCAGCATGCAGCGGTTGTACACCACCTTGATGCCCTTCTGATTGGCAAGTCTTTCGGCCTGCTCGTTGTAGATCCCAAGCTGCATCCATACCACCTTGATGCCGGGCTTTTTCAGGGCGTCCGTCACTACCGGCAAGACGTCGTCTGATGGCCTGAAAATGTCGACGATGTCTATTTGATCGGGGATGCTAGAGACGTTTGGATAGGATTTCATCCCCATTATCTCCGGCGCCGTCGGGTTTACGGGTATCACGTTGTAGCCCCGTTCTATCAAGTACTTTGGGACATAGTTTGCAGCCTTGCCGTCGTTCTTGGACATGCCCACCACCGCGACGTTTTTCAGCTTATAGAATTCCCGGATTTCAGCGTCAGAGAAAGAGTCGGTGTTGTTCACAATGTGGTTTTCGCTTGTTTCTTATTTAAATGCAGAGTCAGGAGCCCATCATGCCCGGCAGTTTTATCGGCGAGCGGTACGGCTGTACTATCTTGATGCCCGGGTCAGCGGTGACAATCACAGTGGTCAGCTGCGCCCCGTCAGGAGGGGACACGGTGGTCTTGTACCCTGGCTCCATCGTGCCGACACGCTCCGTCGCGTTTTCGCCATAATCGACCACGACGTTTGTAAGAGGCATCCTGCCTGTGTTTGAAAGGATTATGCGGGCGCTGGTGAAAAGCGTCTGCTGGTCTTTTAGCGCGTCGACGCTCAGGGAATAGTCCTGAGTGGGCACTTGTGATGCGTAGATGGCACTTACTGCGGCCACCACGATGCCGCATGCAATAGCCACCACAAAGGCCAGCCGCATCTGAAAAAGTTAGGCACTATTCCATATTTAAGAATATTATTATCGGATGGTCGTCCAGAAACACCTAAAAACCGCGGTTGAAAAGTGAATAGCGCAAGATATTATATAAAGCAACATTAAATCTTCCGCAATCTCTCTGCTTAGTACGTCATTCGCCTTTTACCTGTGCGCGCGTCTTAAACACCGGCTTTATCCCAAGGGGGGCATAGTTGCCAGTTGAGCAGGTGAAGCACAACTCCTCTTCTGGCATCCCTATCGCGCTCGCAAGGTTTGCGGTGTCGTTATAGGCGACACAGTCGGCGCCTATCACCTTTGCGACCTTGCCTGCCACTTTTTCGTTTGCCTGCTCTTCTGCACCGTGCTGGTACGCAATGAGCTCGTCCTGCGATGGAAAGTCGATGCCGGCGTAACATGGATAGCGAATTGGCGGGTACGTGACCACAAGGCTTATCCTCTTTGCCCCTGTAGCTCTGAGTGTGTTTATTATCGATGCAGAACTGGTCCCGCGCACAATGCTGTCGTCGACGACTACCACGTGCTTGCCCCCTATTACTTCGCGTATTGGGATTATGCCCTTGTTTATCTCGACCCTGTCGTTCTGGTACGGCTCGATAAAGCTGCGCATCGACCCCTTCTTACTGTAGCGGTCTTTAAGCAGGCCCTCCTCAAATGGCAGGCCGGATTCCAGCGCATAGCCGAGGGCTGCCGGCCTAGCCGAATCTGGCACTGGCACCACGACGTCCGCGCCCTGTATTGGAAATTTTTTGGCAAGTAGCTGGCCTATCTTTTTCCTTGCAGAATAGACGTTAATCCCTTCCATGATGCTTGAAGGGTGCGCAAAATAGGTGTATTCAAAGGCGCAGTGGGCATGCGGCTTTTCCGTCGCAAACTGCTGGGACTCGACCCCTGCCTTGCCCATCTTGAGGAGTTCGCCCGGCTCGACGTCGCGGACGAGCTGCGCCCCGACTGCCGCAAGGGCGCACGATTCAGACGCCACCATGTAAGTACCGGTTTCCTTGTGGAAGCCCAGGACGAGCGGTCGGAACCCACGCGTGTCGCGTGCCGCATATACGGAACCCTCATCGGTGAGAAACGTAAAGCAGAACGAGCCGACCATCTCGCTTTTCAGGATCGACATCGCCGACGCCATGTCGTCCTTTTCGGCGATGTGCATCACAAGGCGCTGAGCGGCGACGAGTGTATCGCTCATGGTTTGCGGCGTGAAGGTGCATCCGCCTACCATGCCGGAAAGCTGCTCAACATTTGCAATCGTGCCGTTGTGGGCTATGCACAGATCCTTGACCTTGAGCGGCTGGGCGTTTTCCAGGTTGCTCCTGCCAAAGGTAGAGTAGCGCACGTGGCCTATAACCGCGCTTGACTTGTACTTGCGGACAATAGTCTGAAAATCAGGGGCGGCCTGCGAGACGAGGCCGAGCCTCTTGAACGGCGGCTTGTTTGGAATAGCTATGCCCCATGCTTCCTGGCCCCTATGCTGGAGGGCGCGCAGCATGTCGATTGCAAACGGTATGACATTGTGTCCGGCAAGCGAAAATATTCCTACTACGCCGCAGTTTTCATGTACTACCAAGCTTGTTTCTTATCCCCAGACAGAAGCAGGCCGAGCAAAAACACGAACCATGCTCATGACCGGCAGTAGGTAAGCGCCATGCGTTAAAAAACGTATCTTAAGGCTTTCCCGCTCCGCCACAATTATAATTATCGTCATTATTACTACTCCATTATCTTGCCAAGCGATTCTAAGGCCCCTTCCAGCTTTGACAACGGCAGAGAAACCTTGACTCTTTTGCCTTGGACAAACTCGATTTTTTTGTATCGGCCGGCAGAAGAAGAGGAAGACTTGCCAATCTGGGCAAACTTTACTCCTCTTGACTGCTGCAACAGCTTGACGACCTTCTCCTGCATGGTAGTCCCCACAAGGTAGCGCGAGTGCGACTCTGAAAACAGCAGGTCGTCGGGTCTTGTGCACGTATTTGGAACAGAGTCCAGCTGTACGCGAAATCCCACCTTCCCTGCGACTGCCATCTCGGCAAGCGCCACTGCGAGGCCGCCCTTGCTGCAGTCGTGGGCGCAAGACACCAGGCCGTCCCGTATCAGCTTTAGCACCACAGAGCCATTTGCTCTGTCGGTTGCAAGGTCGACTGTCGGGACCTGCCCTCCGGTTACGCCATGCACAGATTCATAGTATTCCGAGCCGCCCATCTCCGGGCGCGTCTCGCCGATTAGGAATATTGACTGTCCGGGCCCGAGTGCCGACTTTGTAATCAATTTTTCGTCATCGATGAGGCCAAGCGTGCCAATCACGGGCGACGGCTTAATTGGCCCCTTGGCGGTCTCGTTGTAGAAACTCACCTTGCCTCCGACCACTGGGATTTCCATAAAGTTGCAATAGTCGACGATGGCATTTACCGCCTGCGAAAAGGTCCAGAATATTTCCGGGTCTTCAGGGCTTCCAAACTGCAGGTGGTCCACCACTCCTGCGGGCTCTGCGCCGGTGCAGATGACGTTTCGGCATCCTTCTGACAGGCAGCCCAGCGTCCCCTGGTACGGGTCAAGGTAGCAGTGCTTGGAGTTGCCGTCCAGTTTAACAGAGACGAACTTGCCATTGTCAAGTCGCATCACCGCCGCATCGGCGGTGCCCGGCTTTGCCACCGTGCGCACGCCCACCTCGTGGTCGTACTGTTGGTACACCCACCTCTTGCTTGCTATGGTCGGATTGGAGAGGAGCTCAAGGAGCGTCCTGCCAAGGTTCGAGGGTGTATTCTTTGGCGTGTGTATCTTTTTGAGCCGGTCGATGTATGCAGGTCTCCTCGCAGTCCTGTCTGCAAGCGGCGCGTGCGCTACGATGCTAGAGGGCATGTTTGCGACCACGGAACCGTTGTACGCGATTATGAGGTCACGGTGACCTTCTACCCTGCCAAGTATTGAATAGCGGATTTCGAATTTGTCAAGTATTGACTTCAGGCGCGGCAGTTTTTCTGCATCTGTGACATAAAGCATGCGCTCCTGAGACTCTGATATCA
>DASZTR010000112.1:0-3907 GCA_035547955.1 Nitrososphaera sp.
TCGTCTGTAAACTCACTTAGGTGTTTTTTCGGACAACTAGAAATTCACATTTGTATGCACCGTTTGCAATGCGCCTCTTTTCAATGCAGGCGTGGGCATCGACCAGAAGGCCTTCCGCAATTCCTGCGAGCATCCCCGACACGAAGAAGCAACGCGGCGAATCGCCCTCCTTTTTCCTTTTTTTTTGTTTGTCTTTGCAAAAAAATTGTCTTCCACCGTCACCTTGAGGTCATCTGTCAGTTTTCCCATCGAAAGAGCAAACGGCAGCGTCCTGAATTTGCCCTATCCTGCCATCAGCCCGTACAATTCAAGGAATTTTACCGCCTGTTGCACGTCGGGGACTTTTGCTCCGGCATTTTGTCCCACCTTCACATCGTACTTCAAGCCCATCTGGAAGAGGATAACCGACCAGCTGTCCTGCAGCATGTCATAGAGGCCATCCTGTATTGCATCCCAGAATTCCTCGTGGGAAGATGGCGCTGCTACCAAAGAATTTGTCTTCTGTCTTGTTGGCTGCAGATTCGAAATCAAAATACTCGTTAAGATAGGTAGTGGTGTTGTTGTTGCGTGCAGGCTCCTTACCGCTGCTTGCTGGACCGCCACTCTCCTCACCCATATAGCCGCACTGATTTGAGGCAACGTATGAGGATTATTATTATTATGGGACTTTATTGTCCTGCCTCATTATTGTAGTCAAATATGTGCAGGTAGGTTATTTTACTTGACGTGCGCTGATCAGTCTCGGTCCATACATACACACATGCTCTCAGGCGATGATGAGTATGATGATGACAGCACTCTGAAATTGCTGCTGCATGATAGAGTAGAATTCAAGTTGTACGCAGCAGAGCAACACCTCATCAGACTCAAAGAGATCGGAAACGACATTGTCAAGGACAATGCCAGGATTGAAGTCGAGATGGAGATAGACTGCTTCCTATCGCATCTCGTAGGCGCGGTGGATTCTCTGTTGTTTGAGATAAATGACAAACTGGAACTGGGCGTCCGCCCTTATGATGTGTCATTTGCCAACGTGCAGAGTGCGCTAAATGCCAAGACAAAAAAGATCGACCTCCTTGGCGAGCTGGACGACGCCCGACAAAATGGCAGGTGGTACGCGATTCTGGACGAATTGAGAAATCAGTCGGTGCATGCTACATTCCTAAAAAAGGTAAAGACGGCTGACGCGTTTTCCGGTGAGCACTCGGAGTTGCGTTTTATGAGGTTTCGA
Source organism: Nitrososphaera sp. (assembly GCA_035547955.1). Classification (GTDB taxonomy): domain Archaea; phylum Thermoproteota; class Nitrososphaeria; order Nitrososphaerales; family Nitrososphaeraceae; genus Nitrososphaera. The sequence continues at coordinate 1,232 of DASZTR010000112.1, forward strand.
CGCGATTCTGACGGGGAGGATAATGGTGATGTGCTTGAGCAGACCGCCATCATGAACATCGAAGTGATACCATACTTGGAAAAAAGTTTGCAGCAGGTCAGAGATATGATCTACCGCATAAAATCCCGCGAGCCTCTGCTGTCTGCGCGGTAAACACGTACGTGCGCCAACCTAATCTTGTATGTGTATCGATATACATATGCACATAATTAATTGAAAGACTAGAATAACATCGCGCTACACGATACATGCCCAATTGATAAATAACTATGCTTGGCCGTACTACAACTAGACCAAGGCCGATACAAAGAGAAAAAAGCAGAGAGCAATGGTGATAGTCACAAGCCATAAGGCAAAAAGGGCAATTCTATGTGCGTTGGCAGATGAAGAGATAGTAAAGATCCTTGATTGCGTTATGGACGTCTCAAAGTCGATCAATGACATGATGAGGGAGAAAAAGATCTCCTATACAACGACTTGTCGAAAAACCAAATGGCCCCTAGATGAAGGACTGCGTGTAGTTTCAAAGATCGAAATTACGCCGGACGGAAAGTAGTCCAGCCTAGTGCATACCGTCATAAAATCTATCACCGACAGGTACGTGCAAGATGACATCTCGGTAGAAGCGGAGCAAAACTATTATGTCAAAAGAAAAGTCATGGAAAAATTTTTTCAATGGAATAGCGAATGTATGTGTGGTTTTGCGTTAAAAAACTATGGATAAAAGAGAGAGAAGGCCGTGCATGACGCACATATATACATACGTATTTGGCGCCGGCTATCCTTTTTGCTCCGTGTTCCCGTCAGGGCATACCAGCCTTTTGACTGCCTTGCCCGAATAGAACATCCTTGACCACAGGACCTCTGCAATTATGATGGTGGCTGCCACATGCACCTGCGAACCCATGTCGGCCGGCAACCCTGTGACAGCCTAGATTGCGTTCAGCTCCAATACCTCGCCCACATAATAAACACCTACAAACAGGGATATTTGCGACTGGAAGCTCTTGAGAATTTGCCTTTTATGGCGAGCGCGACAAAGACGCCCAGTGAAAACAAGAAAAGGGTGCTCGCAAGTATGCCGGCGGAAAAAAAATCATGCTCCCAGCTGCGACGCTTGCGCCGCCAGTAGGAATAATGCCAGCACCGTTGGCGGCGACCAAATCATTGATATTATTTTCCAACTGGGTTGCCGACCTCTCGTTTTAGCATTTTCCTCCTCGCGAAAAGATAGGCCAAGGCTACGGATACTCGCAATGCAGCCAATAGCGGCTCAAGGACGACTTTGGATAGCAAGGTCAGGCCAAGCATGCCGGGTATGTGATAGGACCCTTGCGCCATGACAAAGCCGGCAAGGATTGCCATCACCTTCCTCAAGGGATGTTGTTATTATTATTGCCAATGCCACCGCTGTTGTTGTTCCGCGATTTAACTAGGAAATAAATTGGGACAGTTGCAGCGATAAAATAAGCAACGGCGTCAATTAGGTGATAGTAGTAATAATACTCCGGTTGCACCAAATTGGATAGCATCACCATTATCAACCGTTAGGTTATTGTTGTCGTTGTTACTGTTTCTCGCTGGCTTGATGTTGTACGTACGCTTTGATGGCCACCGCATATTATTAAAATGGATCTACGACATCCACAATTGGATTTCACGTTTAAAATTCAGCTGCGGATTTTGTGTCGTCTTACAATCAAACAACTTTTGTTGGAAAACGAAGGAATTTGAAACCAGTACAAACGAAATCTGTCGTAATAATTGCCGCAATGGCAGCAGTGGTCGTCGTTACTGCTGCGGCAATTACAACGGCTACCAACCCCACGGCTGGATCGGCTTATTCTTCCAATGGCAACAGCAATGTCATGGGCGGTGCTAGCGGCGGAAGCAACTACAAAAACAAAAACAATGATCAGGCCAGTGCCGCAGCATTGATGATGGCGGCAGCAGCAGGAGGAGAAAGAGATTCCCCTTCTTTCAAATTTTTTGTTGTAGCTCGGAAGATGATCTTTTTTGCATGTACAAAGAATTGCGAAAGGCCGTCACAGCTGCTTATAGACGAGCTGGCTCCTGAAACGGAGTCTTCGCATATACGCATACATACTTCCCGAAATCAATTATTTGTGCGCACATACACATACACACATGCAACTTCATAAATAGCGGATAATCCTACAGGATTTACAAGGTGTCCATGCCACATGAATACTGCTAATCATAAAACGCTGATCCGCCCAATGCAGGTAGGAGACCTGCAAGACGCAGACAGGGTAATGAGGCTGGCCTTTGGGACTTTTCTCGGCCTACCCGATCCGATGAAATTCATGGGTGACGCAGATTTTGTCATGACGCGCTACAAAGCAGACCCTTCTGCCGCCCTTGTCGCAGAAGTCGATGGCAAGGTCGCGGGTTCCAACTTTGCGCTGAACTGGGGAAGCGTAGGAGTATTTGGTCCACTGACCATCCACCCTGACTACTGGAACAGAGGCGTAGCAAGGCTCTTGCTTGAAAGAACGATGGAAATCTTTGAAAGGTGGGGCACGAGGCACGTGGGGCTGTTCACGTTCGCACAAAGCAGCAAGCACGTCCACCTCTACCAAAAGTTCGGGTTCTGGCCCCGTTACCTGACAGCGGTAATGTCAAAGCAGGTTACTGGCGGCAGTAGTAGTAGCA
>DASZTR010000113.1:0-4327 GCA_035547955.1 Nitrososphaera sp.
GATGCGGCCTTTATCGCGACTTTGTTTTTCGTCGCACCATAATCCTGCAATGCAGTCCACGCTATCTGCGCGCCGTTGTCACCGGCGAACTTTATCGGGCATGCAAAGAATCCAACCTCCTGCCTTGCGCACGCTGCCTCTAGCATGGAGGCGAGGTGCTTGTTTGCCGCAACTCCTCCTACTATCATCATCTCCCGCTTGCCCGTAAATGAGAGGGCGCGCTCAACAGCCTCGGCAATCATCGCAAACGACGTCTCCTGGAGCGAGTAACAGATGTCTGGCACGCTGACAGCTTTATCTTTTGCTAGGTGCACAGCGGCAGTCAGCAGGCCGGAAAAAGACACGTCGTTTCCCTTCACCACGTACGGAAGAGGAACATAGTTTTTTTTCTGCTCCTGCGACTCGACTGCGAGTTGTTCTATGAGCCCGCCACAGGGCGACGCAAAGCCCATTGCGCGCCCAAACTGATCCAACAGCTGGCCTATTGTGATGTCAAGCGTCTCTCCAAAGACGCGCCAGCGGCCGTGCGAGAACGCAAGTATCATGGTATGGCCGCCAGACACCAGCAGCACGAGCGGGTCTTGCGCTCCGGTCATCATGGTGCCAAGCTCAATGTGCCCTAATGCGTGGTTCACGGGCACGAGTGGCTTTTTGTAGAACCCTGCAAGGGTTCTTGCCACCACCGCCCCAACGCGCAGGCACGGACCGAGGCCAGGCCCGGCAGAATAGCCTATGATATCGATATCTTTTTTCATCGTCGCGCCGGCGCCTTCCAGCGCCTGCTTCAGAACTTCTGACGATACCTCGATGTGATGCCTTGATGCCTCTCTAGGGTGGATGCCCTTTCCTTCCGGCGCCATGTACACGTCGCGAGCGTCTGACAAGATTTTTTTTCTGCTGTCACTGTCTACAACTGCGCACCCAAACGTGTGCGCCGTGCTTTCAATCCCGAGGCACAGCATTTTTTTTATCTCTTCCTTTCTACCATCATCATTATCATCCCCTGCTTGACGCAGACACTATCTTTATCACGTCGCCGCCCTTTAGCTGGTGGTCGGCGCCGATGCGTTGTTTTGTCCTTACGTCTATGGCATAGAGGAATCCTTTTGCGAGGTCTGCGTGTACCGTGCCGGCAAGATCCTTTGCAGTCGACCCTGCGGGCAATAGCCTGACGTCTGGTAGCACGTTTCCTCTCTTGTCAGACAGCTTGAACTCGTCCTCCACAGGATAAACGGCAACCAAATGCAACAGGTCAAAGCAGGCGATGTTTATCGCCTCCTGCACGCCTGTCGAGCCGTACTTTTCGACGAGTGTCCTGACAATGTCAAGTGCCTTTCTCTGCTGTTCGTTGAGTGCGACTCCAGGCTTGACCTCAAACGAGCCATCTCCCGGCAGATAGTGGAGTATGCCCTTTTTGGATGCCTTTTTGAGCATCGCCTCTGCTTCGGAAGCGCAGGGAACGACTGCAGCGGGGGCGGCATTTTTCATCCGGTTGATGTTTGCTTCGGCAGTGGGCAAGTCGGCCTTGTTTGCAGCCACCAAGAAAGGCTTAGCTTTTACCCGGAGGATCTTACAAAAGCGGAGTATGTCGTCCTCGGTCCACAACGTCGGCTTTTTTGATGCGAGGTCCGACGCGTGGACGGCGGCAGATATCTGGTGCTCAGGTATCGCAAGCCCGGAGAGCCGCTTGGCGAGCATCTGCTCCAGCTTTTGCCCCTGGTTTTCAGCCTCCCTTGCAGTCTTGCTCCAGTCCCGCGAAATGATTCCAGCCATCCACAGATCAAACTCCTCCTCTACGAAATTGATATCAAAGATCGGGTCGCCCATCCCTGCAGGCACGGGCTTGCCTACGATGTCAGTAGAGCCCGACGCGTCCACGACGTGTATCAGCGCGTCGGCTTGCCTTGCATCATCAAGGAACTTGTTGCCAAGGCCCTTGCCCGCATGCGCACCTGGGACAAGGCCGGCAACGTCTATTATCTTGACGGGTATGAAGCGGTTGCCGTCTATACACATCGAGTGGATGGGATTATCCTGCACACCAAACTCTCGGCAGACGCACTTTGTCCTTGCATAGGCGACTCCTACGTTTGGCTCGACGGTGGTAAAGGGATAGTTTGCGGCAGGTACGGCAAGCTCTGTAGCGGCGTTGAAAAAAGTAGACTTGCCGACGTTTGCCTTGCCGATGAGGCCTATTATCATATGAAGTTACAGTAGCAAAAGGCATGGAACCAGCATTAATGTTTTTCAAGGCGTCGCCTGCAAAGAAAGGCGAGGAGATATGGATGCGGCGGCGTGGGTCAAGGCCCTTGGGCTTAGGGAGCACCCTGAGGGAGGCTACTTTAAAGAGACGTACCGCGCGGAATTGGAAATTGACGCGCCCGGGTTCAATGGGCGCCGGAGCGCCGGGACTGCCATCTACTACCTCCTGAAAGGCAGACAGTTTTCCGCGTTCCACAGGATCAAGTCGGACGAGATTTGGCACTTTTACGCCGGAAGTCCACTCGCAGTCCACGTGATTGACAAAAACTCCAAGTACCGTAGAATGGTCATAGGAAGAAGAAGAAAGGGCAAAAATCCATCCTTGCAGGCAGTGGTGGAGGCAGGCTGCTGGTTCTCGGCTTCCATTGACAGGCCACTGCCCGGCTCGTACTCGCTTGTCGGGTGCACGGTTGCGCCAGGATTTGACTTTGGCGACTGGGAAGAAGGCAAGCGCGCCGAGCTGCTTGCCTTGTATCCGGAGCACAGGCGGATAATTACATGGTTCACAAGGCAATACTAACGACAGAAAAAGTAATAAAAAATATACTGGCCCAAGCAGCCAACAAACGGGTCTTTATGCGAAGTGAGACGAGTATTGTCGTGTGCATAGTCAGCGGGGGGCTTGACTCGGTATGCTTTGCAGCCACACTCGCCACGGAGCATGACATTTACATGATATCGTTTGCTTACGGCCAGCGGGCAAAAAAAAGAGAGGTAGATGCTGCCAGGCATTTTGCCAAGGCGCTAAGGGCGAAGGAGCACAGGGTAATCGACATCTCTTTCATGAAGGAACTGTACGGTAAGAGCAATGCGCTTACAGACAGCAGGCAAAAGCTGTCTGGGGATTTTGCGCAGAGCCTGGTCGTGCCCATACGCAACGCAATATTCATAGCAATTGCCGGCGCGTGGGCGATGAGCATTAACGCAAAGGCTGTGGCATATGGCGCACATTCTGGAGACGTGCCGCACTATGCCGACTGCCGGCCAGAGTTTGCAAGGGCGATGGCAAAGGCATTGAACATCGCGGACGCGGATAGCATCAAGGCAGGCCATAGGCATGAGGTAGAGATAGTGTCGCCGGCGGTGCAGGGTTTGAGCAAGCAGGAGCTCCTAAAGGCTGGATACGCGGCACTTGGCGACAGCCTGTTCAGGACTTGGAGCTGCTACTCGAACGGCGTGAAAAAGGCTGGCAGGTACGTCCATTGCGGATCCTGCGAATCGTGTATAAGTAGGAGAAAGGCATTCAGTGATGCCCAGATACATGACAGGACGCGCTATGCTACGACGACGAGAGCAGCAGGAAGGGAAGGCCAGAATGGCAGGGAGTAATAATATTACCGCTAGGACTGCTGCTGCCAGGGCTGTCCCGTCAGTAGTGAGGCTTAGCGAGATCTTTACCAGCATCGAAGGTGAAGGGGCATTCTTTGGCACAAAGACGATGTTCGTCAGGCTCGCAGGTTGTCCGCTAAAGTGCCACTGGTGTGACACGCCGTACGCGATACCGATGGATTCTGGCAACAAATACACAGTGGATGAGATAAAAGAGATGATCTCCCGCGACCTGCAGGAGAACACATTTAAGGTGAACTTTACAGGAGGCGAGCCCCTTGCACAGCACGAGGCAGTGATAGAGCTAGCCAAGTTCGTCAGAGATAAAAAGAGTATCAAGACGTACCTGGAATCGGCTTGCTACGACTCGGCCCGCTTTGCCAAGGTCCTGCCTTACATCGACATTTGCAAGATCGAGTTCAAGATGAAGGACGCAAGGGCAGTTGTGGATGACAAGTACTATAACAATCTGCTGAAAAACGAGCTGGAATGCCTGAAAATAGCGATAGAAAAAGGCAAGATGCCCTACATCAAGGTAGTCGTGACCAACTCGACTGATCCGGAAGGATTCAGAGATCTGGTCAGGCAAGTCTTTAAAGTCGCCAGTCCTAAAAACATAGCAGGATTTATAATACAGCCGAGTCATAAGACAGACGAGCCCGTATTGGATAGGCTTTTTGCGTTTTACGACGCAGTCTACCCATTCTACGATCAAGTCAGAGTCGTACCTCAACTT
>DASZTR010000114.1:0-15867 GCA_035547955.1 Nitrososphaera sp.
TGCCTGCGTATTGCGTCGGTGACGCACGTCCCAAGCTCGACGTTTCTTGTCACCGCGCCTATCGCTGCAAGCATGAGCCAGGCGTCGTTTACCACTGCGTTCTTCCACTGCGGCACGTTAGAGTGGTCCATCGCCCACACCGAGTCATAGTCCAGCCTGTCTGCCATCTGCGCTGCTGTGAGGATCTGGGTCTCGTCAAGGCCAAGCCTTGCAACGTTGAGACCCTGCGTAAAACCAAACTTTATTCTCAATTAGCAAGAGCCTCCATCGGGGCCCCTCGCCTCATTCCCAGAAACCATTTGACATACAAATCAAACCGGGGGCTTATTTAAGTATTTGAAGGCACAATGCGAAATTTTCAAAATTGAACATGATTTTTGGTATTCTACAAACATTTGCTTGGTTTGCCCGCATTTCTGATTGTCAACATAATATGTGCACTGTGTCAACACTGATTGAACTACTGCGTCAAAACGCTATCCTGCGACTTGTTGCTGGTAAAAATACCGTCATGTTCGCAAGTGAAGCCGAAGATGAGAACTTTGTCAGGGTCGTCGACGATCTGATCGTCAGCGCCGAAGGAGACCCGGAGCTTGCAGACGGCCTGAAATGGATAGACATGCAGTCGCGCAAAAATGGCGTCACGTTCTACGAGATGGCGCTCCTCGTCCTGAAAAAGCATATGGCGGAGCGTAAGGCAAAAGAGTGGATGAGGGCAAGGTTGCCATCATCATCCTCATCTGCATCTGCTATCGCCGCCGGCAACTAGCTAGGCCACCTGTTTTTGTTGTTGTATGCGCTCTGAAAGTGGGACGTACTCGCAGCCCATAGGACCGCAGTACCGGCCAATGTACACTGCCTTTGGCCGGTAGAGGGCCGGCTTGGGAGCTGCTTCTGCAAACTTTTCCTCGATGATGTGCGCAGACCACCCTGACGTCCGGGATATCGCAAATATTGGGGTGTTGAGGTCCATTGGAATGCCCATGCTGTAGTATATGGAGGCGCTGTAGAGGTCGACGTTTGGGTAAATCGCCTGGCCCTTGTTCTCCAGCATCCACTTCTTTGTCGCCTTTTCGGCGCGCTCTGTAATCTCGAACCACTTGTTGTTCTTTTCCTTCGATATCTCCTTTGAGAGCCTCGATAGGATGTCTGCGCGGGGGTCGGTTGTGCGGTAGACAGCGTGGCCCATGCCCATTATCCTGCCGCCCGACGAAAGGCGGTTTGCGACCCACTTTTCCACGTTTGCCGGATCTCCCACTTCAAGCAGCATTTTCATGACCTGCACGTTCGCACCGCCGTGGAGCTCGCCGGACAGCGCGCCTATTGCGCCGCTTATCGCCGCGTATATGCTGGCTCTGGTGGATGATATCTCGCGCGCTGCAAATGTAGAGGCGTTAAAGCTGTGCTCTGCATGCAGGATGAAGCAGATGTCCATGACCTTGGCTTCCTGGGGTGAAGGTTCGACTCCGCGCAGCATGTAGAGGAAATTGGCCGCGTGCGAGCCCTCTTCCATCGGGTCGACCACGTGTTGGCCGGTCCTGATGCGGTTCCACGCGGCGACTATGGAGGGGATCTTGGCTATGAGAGTAATTGCGCGCCTTGTGTGCGCCTCTTTTGACGCGTCCTCGATGTTTAGGTCATAGTCGGCAAGCTCGGCGACGCACGACTGAAGCACGTCCATCGGCTGCGCCCTCTTGGGTCTGTTTTTCATATTCTTTATCATTGGCTCTGGGATGCCGCGCGCCTCGCGCAGCCTGCGGCCAAAGTCTGCCAGCTGCTCCGGGCTTGGAAGCTCGCCAAAAAGAAGAAGGTAAGACGTCTCTTCAAAAGTAGAATGGTTTACCAAGTCGAGTATGTCAAACCCGCGGTAAATCAGTTTCCCGTTGTCGCCGTCAATTGCGCATATTTTGGTGTCTGCGACCTCGATGTTGCGCAGGCCGATGTTTCGTGCGTCCAATATGGGTAAACTCTCGCAACTTTTCTATATTAAGATAGGGTTTCCGTGGTAGTCTGGGCCGGACAAAAATCGTGCATATGCAATGATGATAGTAACATAATGTCGTAGCACTACTGAGAGACGTCGGCTTAATCAAAATGATAGCTGCATCTAGCGCGTTGCATTACGCGGCAGCCGCCGCCACCAGCGTCCTAGCCGGCGCATTGCGCCTTACGCTTGGCCCGGGCAGCCTGGGATCCAATGTGGCAAACGACGTACTGTTTACGTAGGCGGAATTGCACAGGTGTTCTGGACATTGCCAGTGGTGAGGAGGTTGGGCCGGCTTTGGTAGGCCATCGGCATCGCCGGAACGGCCACGTTTATTGCAATATGGGTTATAACCAGGATGCCGGGGAATCCGATAACCGGGAGGGGAGAACACTGTCAAGCTGTTGGCCGTCATCGTTGAAGCCTCCAATGCAGCCTTCATCGGGTTTTCGGCCACGATCCTTGTTTACGAAAGCAGCGCCCGGGCTACTACTGCCAATAACAAGAGCCGCAATAATAGACGAAAAATTCTGGTCCTTGCTGGCATCGTGGTGGTGATGGTGCTGACAGGATCGTTAGCGTAATTGCCTATGGGGCGTCCGTCGGGATCCCCTCTGAGGCGGCACCGCGCTTCTAAAACCGTTGCTGATACTGCAGAGCAGACGTACACCCTACATCCCTCCTTGGTTGGAGTAGAAGAAACGCCACAGAAGATAGAGTGTCCGGATTTTGTAGACGATAGTCTGGTGCGCTCTGAAATCAGGCCGGACCCGTCAAATGGCTCAGTCCAGGAACGCGTCCCGCTGCGCCTTGCGATTAACGTCTATGACATCGATGACAGTAGCTTTTGCATACCCCTTCGCCACGCGCAGGTAGACATCTGGCAGGCAAACACTCTGGGCCTTTATTCAGATATACCAAGCTTCTGGACGGAAGGCAAAAAGTTTCTGCGGAGATACCAGCTCACCGACGAAAACAGCACCGCCCAGTTCACTACCCTCTACCCTGGCTGGTACGAAGGAAGGGCTCTGCATATCCACGTCAAGATCCGCACCTTTGAAAGAGAAGAAAAGACATTTGAGTGGATGAAGCAGCTATAATTTGACGAATCGATACGCGACTCGGTGCAACTACAACCCCCATACAGCAAGAACGGGTCGCGCCCGCTTGCAAACGACCATGACTCTTTCTACACGCGGCCGTCGATCGACGGTCTGTTGCAAAGCGACACCTGCCCTCAGCTGTTGCTCCACCTTGCCAGGGACAACGATGATGATTGCAGTCAGCAACAGGACTACATTGGAACTTTCAAGATCGACGCAGAGGCGAACAAGTCATAGCTGTTGTTGCCGTTGCAAAAATCATAGACTTATGTGCATGCACATACTTACTTATCGTCACCACTAAAAAAGTTCAGAGTGGCGTCATCATGTCGATGAGCCTCGCGTTCGTTATCTGGCCATCTTCTTGGTCAATCAGGAGGTCGACAGTGTACTGCTTGCCTTTTGACAGGAAAGTGACGTTTGCGTCCCATCCCTCCTGCTTGTGCTCGTTTGGGAACGGTAGTAGCACTCTCACCTTTATGTCCTTGACCTCTGGGCCGTAAAGGGCCTCGATGGCACGGCTTGCTGCTTTTTCAACATCTTTTTGATTCCTTACAGGAGTCATACTTTTCTTAATTACTTAGTAAGTATATAAAGATTCATATTCGGCTGCCGAACTGGTAGAATAGGCTGTAGGGCCTTGCCATCGAAAGGCTCCATGCTGGGTCGCTGATGCCCACCATGCCTTTCGCTTTTACCTTGCACTTCTCCGGGTTAACGTCTATTTTGCATGCATGGTCATTGTACAGCATGTCGCGCTTGCCAATTTGCGACAATCCTTTACTTGCAGCATCTTTTTCTTTAGCCCAATCTTTTTCCCAACGCCGCTTTTCATTGCCAGTTTCGACGCGAACTTGAACGATGTAGAGTGACTTGCCGAGCACATTGCGCCAAACATCGGCCTGTAGTAGACAGGCTCGGATGTAGATATGGAGGCGTTGATAGCTCATATGCGAGTATACAATGAACCCTTCCTTTACCATCATAGTGCGCTATCTCCGGGTTTATAGTCAGTTTTGCCAGGTAGCGCTTGGCACGCAGGTTGTGGCAGTCGCCCTTTTCACCTTTTAGTCTGCCTGACGTAGCTCATCAGCTCTGGCACTGACCTTCCATCACCCGCCTCCAACCCACACCTACAATGTGGTCAGAGATAAGTGCCGCAGCTTCGGGGTAGTTCATTTTAGCTCCATAGAACGTCTTTTTCGCGCTACTTCTGCTGCCATGAAAACTAACAGCATGTCTATCTCTCGTGGGACAAGCATCATGATTATTTCAATTACAAATTATTATGAGCCATGTATTTTTGATTGGTGCCATGCTATGCGTAAACTACTTGCGCGCTTGCAAATACGGTTTCGTATTATACACACCGGCAAGAACTGCATAAATACAAAGGAGTGTCATTCAGCATGAATGTATGTGCCACTTGGTTTTACTGCCGCCAGATCAAGTGACTGCGGAGGTGTGCGCATTTAACGATGACGACTATGGCCGCGAAACGAAAAGGCCAAGAGAACCTGCTACTCGGTGAAGGGATGAAAAGGACGAGCGGAAGCCAAGCGCGCAGGTACAACATGCTTGCAGCCCGACTCATCTCGGAGATGGTCAAGGGTCTGCTTGGGCCTCGGGGTATGGACAAGGTGCTTGTAGACATCATGGGGGAGGCGACGCTGACAAAGGACGGCGCGACGTTCTTGCGCAAGATAGACGTCGAACACCCAGCAGCAAAAGTGATCATTGAGGCTTCAAATGCAGTAGACAACGCGGTGGGCGACGGAACTACTTCAGTGGTCGTCCTTGCAGGCGCCCTTGTTGCAAACGCAGAGGAATTGCTCAAGCTTGGCATCCTCCCTGCAACCATCTCTGACGGCTACTCACGAGCTCTTGCCGCCGCGATGGATGCCCTTTTATCACGCGCAATAAAATGCACAAACTCTGATAGGAAGACAATGGAGTGCCTTGCCGCCACGTGCCTAGAATCAAAGGCGATCTCGTCTTGCATTGAAAAAAAGGGACGCATTGCAAAATTCGTGGTTGACGCAATATTGGCAGTTTCCGATCCGGCGTCTGGCATGGTTGAAATCGACGATGTCAAGATAGAGCAAAAGCTCGGCAGCGTGCACGATACACAGCTTGTCGCCGGTGTCGTTATAGACAAGACTGTCGACAGCTCGTCGATGCCCAAGTCAATTGAGGGCGCAAGGGTGCTTCTCCTTGATTACGAGCTTGACAAAAAGAGCATGCGCGCAGATGCTGAGATCGGGATCACGCTTCCGGCACAGATCAGGTCGTACTATGACGAACATACCTTTGAGCTGCGAAGTCAGGTGCAGGCCATAATAGACTCTGGCGCAAACGTCGTAATTTCGCGCGGGGGCATCGGCACTCTTGCACAGAACATGCTTGCACATGCGGGCATTATGTCTGTTCGCAGGGTAAAGGAAAACGACCTTTGGTGGCTGGAAAAAGCCACGGGCGCAAAAGTAACGAGGAATCTTGAAAGCATTTCTCAGTCGGACCTTGGTTATGCTAGAAGGGTCTGCGAAAAGCTTGTGGGCGATGACAAGATGGTCTTTGTGGAGGGGTGCCAAAACCCGCGCTCCGTCACGGTGCTTTTGCGCGCCGGCTCTTCCGGGATGCTCGACGAATTCCATCGCTCCATTCTGGATGCGCTGAACGTTCTGCGCGATTTTATCGCAAGCCCGCTAGTGGTTGGAGGCGGAGGCGCCGCGGAGGCCCTTGCAGCAAGGGCGGTGAGGAAAAGCGCCAAGGGAGTAGAAAGCCGGGAACAGCTTGCGATGCTAAAGTTTGCAGATGCACTTGAAGAGATCCCCCTGACAATCGCGGCAAACGCCGGCATGGATTCCATTGACTCACAGGCGCAACTACGTGCTGCTGGTGCCAATGATGGAGGTGAAAGCTGGCCTGGCATAAACGCACTTACGCGCAAGATCCAAGATATGCTCTCCCTTGGCGTCATGGAGCCACTCGCAGTCAAGGAGCAGGTGTTGGTTACTGCGGCCGAAGTCGCCGACCTGCTTCTGCGCGTCGATGATGTGGTGATGGCAAAACCTGTCTATTATACCCACACTCACTCTGACGGCACGACCCACTCTCACCGCGGAGGCAAGCAGGCACACGACCACTTTGACAGGGTGGGCAAGCGCCAGCGTCCCATGCATCACTATTATTAATAGAGGCACACGAAATTCTTCCAGCATTTCTTTTAACGCAAATCTTGCAATAACTAGTTTTACCTCATGCAGTCGTTTCCAAATTGCTTCTTGATAATAAAATTCAGGTAAAAGTATTATTCTTTTTAAACTTTAAAATTGCTCGGTACTTTATATCCTGCATACGTAATTGCCAACAAAGCGCCATTCGCATAGCCACCGTAAAAAGGAGACTGTTGAGCGCATCAGCATGTCACTTCCACCAGACCTGCTGTCAGAATTCGACAGGTCTATGAAAAAAGCGGGGTTTTCAGACAGGTCCAAGGCCATACAGACCGCATTGCATTCGTTTGTGGCCCAGTATGACTGGGACAAGGGCGAGGACAGCCGGAACGGCGCAGGCACGATAACGATGCTGTACGACAACCATGCGTACAATCATGACTCCGAGCCTACGCACATTCAGCACCACTACAGCGATATCATCAGCGCCTCTACCCATCTGCACCTTGACCATGACAACTGCCTTGAGACTGTGATGGTAAAGGGCGAAATAAGGCGGATAAAGGAACTTGCCAAAAAACTATCGGAAAACCGTGGGATAAAAAGTCTCAAGGTCCACTTTGTCTCTATAGTCTGAAAAATGACATAAAATACATATACGCACAAATTGTCGCCTCGCACGTTCGAGATCTGCTGTGCGCTTATCTACTTGCAAGATCACCTGTTTCTTTTTACATGCGCGAAAATATTTAGCCGATGTCGGCAGAACCTGGCCTTGTGTATTCTACGCATATTTGTTTCCAAGCAGGCTTGGTAGTTTACAAATAACGATGGCATATTTTTATACCTGCGGCCGAATTACAGTGTATGCGATCAGTATTACTGGGACGCAAAACAGTAATACGCGTAGCTGGCGGGAGTTGCTGCAATTGGTAGAAGGCGACATCGCGACATTCGTCGCAGTCTCTGTTCCCACAATGATATTGCTTGGCCTGCGCCACGCGCTCGACGTGGATCACATTACCGCCATAGACAACATGGTAAGACTACACAACGCTTCAAGCAAATCACGGTGGGTAGGAGCAGGTTTTAGCACAGGCCACATGATATCTGTGCTTGCAGAGATGGTGTTTATCATATTCGTTATCGGGGGCATCGCTGGTGCCGACGCGCTGTCATTCTGGGGAGGGTTCGTCGGGGCTGCTGCACTTGGGATCATCGGGGCGATCAACATCTATGCCATGAAAAAATGGGGCAAAACCGGCTCTGCAATCCTTGCAAGCAAGGTGCTGGCAAAGACTGGCTCATACAACCCGTTCGTGTCGTCGCTCGTCACAGGAATGGTGTTCGGGCTCGGCTTTGATACTGCAACTCAAATCTCGGCGATTACGCTATCGGCGGTGGCATCTGCAACGCTTGGCGTGCAGGTAGCCCTGACCCTCGCAGGGTTCTTTGCGCTCGGCATGATTCCTCTAGACACGCTTGACAGTATGCTCCTCCGCTCAGCGCTATCGCGGATATTTGACACGAAAGGGTTCAGGTACATGTCCTATGCTCTGAGTGGGGCCGCAATGACTGTTGCCGCCTTGGCGACGTACGGAAACCTTACAGGTACCGAGATAATCCCCGAGCTGACAGGACCTGTACTCGCAGGCGTCATAATAGCCAGTTCATTTGGCTATTCGTTTGTCATGAGGAGAAAGGCGGGTCGCACAGGCCTGATGACGCAAAGGGAAGAAAACAAGTCGACCGGCCCACACCACGACCACTGAGCGTGTTGGCGGCGCGCAAAGGCCAACTAATTTTTTTTTGGAAACTTGTGTTGGCAGGTAGTGGATAGGCTGCAATCACCCCCGTCGTCACATAACCTGAACCGGACGTGATAGGGGCTCATGTAAGATCACCCACTCTCTTTTTCCATCGATAATGGCGTCAAATGCGATGACCCTTAGAGTCTCCGGGACGCCTATCATGACTTGGCTTGGTGAAAGTAGAAGTTTGGCTCCCTTTTCTATTTCGGCCGCCTCTTTTCTGGCGCGCACTTGGGTTACTACAAAGTCCGCGTACAGCAAAAACGCTTCGTTTACGTTCAGCTTCAAGTTTTTGTCTAGCTTGTCCTTTGACATAGCCATCGAGTGTCGCAGAAAAAGTTCGTCAGTCGAATCGACGTATTGAAAAATTTTGGCAAGGGGAGCCGCACCGGGCTCGCCCTTTGCGACTGCCTTGATATAGATCATCTGCTACCTCTTGGACCTAGGGCCATAGTTGAGGGGCGCCCTCTTTGGCACTTTTGCCTTAGGGCCATTGCCAAAGTCGTACGTGTGACCCTTACCACGATAGAGGTTTGGCCTCACCGGAGTTCCCTCTCTCATGCCTTTCTTTGTCAGCGAGAGGCCTGCAAGCAGCTCGACGATGAGCCTATTGGCAAGGCCGGAAGTAATTCCCCCGTTGTACGAGCTGCCGTCGCTTACGTCGTAGTTGGGCGCCACCTCTACTAGGTCGAATGCAAACCTGTCCGGATCAAATGACGTCGACAGCAAGCGCATGAGGCGCATACCTTCTCTCGATGTCAGGCCGTTTGGTTCCGGCTCGCCCGTTCCGGGGGCATAGGCGGGATCAAAAGTATCGATGTCCCAGCTGATGTAGACTGCGTCGACGTTATCGTTTGCCCTGTCGGCCGCCTCTTTTGCTATCTTGTCTATTCCAAGTTCTTCTACGTCCAGCATCGTGAACCACTGAAAGTCCTGGTCGGCCATCCACTTGTACAGATCCGGTCCAGGCCAGTAGCCTCTGGGGCCTATCAGTGTATAGTTCTTGCCCTTTAGGCACCCAAGCTCCATTATCCTGCGAATGTGGGCGCCATGGTCGTACTTGAAACCTGTCAGCCCCTGCGGCGCGCAGTCCGCGTGGGTATCAATGTGGATCATGCCAATATTCTTGTACTTTTTTGCAAAGGCGCGCACGTTGGCAAACGTGATCGAGTGGTCTCCTCCGAGCATCACCGGGATGCCATCGATGTCGAGCACCTCCTTGACCTTCTCGGTCATGCGTCTGTGCGACTCTACCACGTCGCCCGGCGATATGTTGACGTCGCCGTAGTCAACCGACCTGAACACTCCAAACGGGTCGACGCCTGTCTCTATGTTAAAATGCTCATACGGCGGGGACGGAACGGTCGAGGCCGCGCGGATCGCCCTCGGGCCGTACCTTGCACCTGGACGGATTGTAGTGCCAAAGTCAAACGGTTCCCCTATTATTGCTACATCTGGCCTGACTCTTTCTAGCTCTGCCTTACTCTTGAGCCACGGCAGCTTTAGGAAGGTCGGTATGCCTACAAAAATTGGCTCATCATTTCCCTTGTACGAATCACCGTAGAATTCCATTCCCATGCGTCTTCAACATCTATAAGTAATTAGTAAGTATTTCTTAAATATTGCTAAGTAATCTACGTGCTGCTTTTTGCGCACATGCGTGCCCGAGAACGTAAACTACGTGTATTTACCCTACTGCGACACGTGCCTTGAAAGGACGTTTCTTGAGTAGCTGGTGATGTCAAGGCCGCTCTCCTCTGCCTTTGAGTTGAGTTTTTCCCAAAGCTGCTTGTCCAACTTTTTCCTTGGATCAAACACGATGCGGATCGTAAGCAGACCCTTTGGCGCCCCGCGCTTTACTCCTGCCTTTGCCATCTCTTCCTGCAATCTGTCTTTCTGCGCCGCGGCCACGAGCCGCTCTTGGACCGCAATTGGCTTTCTTGCAATCATGATGGCTTCGTAAGATGTTATCTTTCCTTGCTCTATGTTGTGCTGCAACACTTGCGGGAGCGACAGTATGCTGAGCCACTCGCTCACAGTGCTCTTTGGCAAGCCGTACTTTGCTGCAACGCCTGTAATGCCCGACTTGGTGACATCAACGAGCCTCTTGACCATCCTTGCCTTTTCAAGCGGGGACAGGTCCTTTCTAATCAGGTTTTCAAAGAGCGATGCGGCTTCTGCCTCTGCGCCCTCTAGCTCGGTAACGACTGCTGGAATCTGGGTCTCGCCCTTGGCGCTGAGCGCGAGAAAGCGCCTGCGGCCTATCAGCAGCTTGTAACGCCTGCTCTTATCGTCAAAACGCACAACGACCGGCTGTAGCAGGTCAAATTTCGATAGGTGCTCTTTTATGAGTCTGTCCTTGTCATCCTCACCAAAAGAATGACTTTTCCTGACGTTTTCCTCTGCTATGTCTATCAAGTTAACAGGGATGTTCTTGACCTGCATAGTTACATATTAGTAATATACGTATTTATAAATTATCCTGCAATGCACCCATAATAACAAGACTTCCGGAGGCTTTTTTTCAATAAGCTGTAGTCTACGCATTGAACCGCAAGGCTGGATACGTAGTTTACAGTTTTTATCTCAATGCTTATATCGTTCGCAGTCACCTTTGAAGCATGAAAGGGGGCACATCCAGAGTCGTCCGGGCGACCTCTGGCGAGGATAAGGCCCTGATGAAGACTGCCTTTCTAAGTTATTATATTTCGATGTACAACACTGTAAATGAAAAAGTCGGATATCAAAATGCCCCTGTCACGGTGGATGAGATCTATGACTTTCTCCAAGACTTGAAGTACGAGGCC
This sequence comes from Nitrososphaera sp., assembly GCA_035547955.1. Classification (GTDB taxonomy): domain Archaea; phylum Thermoproteota; class Nitrososphaeria; order Nitrososphaerales; family Nitrososphaeraceae; genus Nitrososphaera. The sequence continues at coordinate 10,882 of DASZTR010000114.1, forward strand.
CACGAACCTATGCCAGACATTGCCAAGGAAGACATCAGCTTCTCCTTCTATGTCTTGCGGATGCTCGGGATCTGTAAAGACGCCTCGTGACTATATGACCGTGCGTTCGACGGTCGAACCTTTCAACTTGACAACCTTTATATAATTACTATTTCTAATAACCACATGGATATTTCAGGTGTCATGGCAATGTTCGCTGCGATATTGGTAGCAAGTGGATTTTTCTTGGTACTGGGAACTGTAGGTCTAAAAGGCGACAAAAAAGAAAACGAAATGCACAAGGGTTGACCTGCAGGCGCGTGTACATGCTCTGCGTGCCCTCTCCTGTTTTTGTCACGGTAATTACTGATGAAATGTTTTTGCATCCTGTAAATTAAAGTATAATTACAAGATCGCGTTTACTATTGATAATGGTTTTTGGATGGCTTCGAAAAAAAGAAACCCTGACTGTTGTTCAAACCAAGAAATTGAGCAGGAAGGCTGCATCTGACGAATTGACAAAGCGCGGCGAGGATTTGGCAAATGAAAATAGACTCGACGAAGCATTGGAATGCTTTGATAATGCAATTGAGGTCTACCCTCAAAATGATTTTGCATGGGGAGACAAGGGCTTGATGCTTGATAAAAAAGGCAATATTGTTGAAGCCATGGCTGCTTTTTCAAAAGCAATAGATCTCAATCCTACCAATCCCATTACATGGTACAACAAGGGGCTGACGTTGATAAAATCAAACAAGCTGGCTCCCGCAATAGAATGCTTTGACAAAGCGATAGAAAATGATCACGGCTATGCCAAGGCATGGTACAACAAGGGCCGTGCCTTGTCCTTACTTGGAAAAACCGAAGAATCTCAACAGTGTTTTAACACTGCTAGAAAACTAGACCCCTTGCTTTTTACCAAAGTTAGACGCATGAAGTAAAAGATAGCTGCTCTTCAACAAGCCGCCTTTGCCTCATTCAGCAATATCCTCACGTTGGATAGTTAATTTGTTCGACTGTCGAACGTCCCGGAGAAATAGATATATACTTACTAAATATAATAGATAAGAATGACTGACATACCAATCGCTTTTCCGATCACTGTGATGGCATTCGTCGCGGCAACTGCCGTTATTGGGGTGCTTGCGGGAAAACTTGTCAAGAAAAGTAGCAAGCGTTTCATCGTGGCCGGCAAAAGCCTACCATTATTTTTCATCGGGACAATGCTGGTTTCGGAGGCGGTCGACGGTAATGCATCGCTTGGAAATGTATCTCTGACCTATGGGTCCGGTTTCTGGGGCGGCGCGGTAGTCCCGCTTGGTCTTGCAGTCTGTCTCGTGCTGACAGGTTTGTTTTTTGGCAAAAAATTTAACAGGATGAACATGATAACGCTGGCGGATTTTTATTTTAGGCGTTATGGCAACCAGGCAGAAATTATGAGCGGAGCTCTGATGTCAATAAGCTTCATAGTTCTAGTCGCAGGCAATCTCGCTGCAAGCGGTTATATCATTTCCGTAGTGTTGAGCCTCCCTCTCATATTCTCAATGCTTATTGCTACTGCCGTTGTGCTATTATACACCTATTTTGGGGGCATCTTTTCGGCGGCCTACACTGATATATTCCACATATATCTTGCAGTGGTGGGCTTCTGGGGAGGCTTTCTCTATTTCATCAGTCCTTGGTCTCCTATTCCAGGCGGGCTGGAGACCATCGTGGCTAACGTCCCTGCCAATTTTATGGACATGTCCGGGCTCTTTGATATCCACAACGGCGCGCTGATTAATTGGGCCAGCATACTGTCGCTAGGTCTTGGTGACATAGTGGCGCTAGACTTTATGGAGAGGATTTTTGCCGCCGATGGCGGGCGGACCGCGTCAAAGAGCAGTTATTTTGCTGCAGGTTTGACCCTGTTGATATTAATCCCAACCACAATGATCGGCATAATTGGACATACACTTGAGCCAAACATCACAGACGCATTCACCCTTTATCCCTTGATGGCCGTCGAGCATGTGCCATCAGTGTTGGGGATCTTGATGCTTGTAAGTACGGTAAGCTGCGGGATGTCGACTGCAAACGGGGGAACTCTGGCAATTGCAAGCGTACTTTCAAGGAACGTCCTACAAAGGAACGTAATCACCCGTTTTCTGCATAAGGAGAGACTCAGCGACAAGCAATTGCTGCTGGCAACTAGGATCTTGGTGATACCTATGTTCTTTACTGCTTTTGCGCTGGGATATCTTATTCCCAAGCCCGGAATCTACCTCATACTTGCGTTTGACATAGTACTGGCAGGCTGTCTTGTACCTCTTGTTCTTGGAACTTTCTGGAAGAAAGCAAATGCAACCGGCGCCGTCGCGTCAATCGCTGTTGGTTCAATACTTCGGTTAATCTTGTTCTTCGTCATTGGCTCTGCCGCTCCGGGGGATCCGCTCTATGCTTATCTTGGACTCGATACGATGATCCCGCCTGTAGTTTCGCTCATGGTGTTCGTGGGGGTAAGCCTCGCAACCCAAAAGAAGTCTCCTCCGCGGCACGATGTGATGTACCTGATTCCACGGGATGAAGACGTGGTTTCAGGAGCGGATGTCGAAGATTGGATCGATCCTATAGACATAAGGAGGATAGATGCCAGAAAGAATAACTGAATAAAGAGCGCGGGCACTTGTGAGCATGCAAACGCGCAGAGCAAGCACCCGCTGCTTACCTGCGCGCTCTTTTATCCAGATGGAAGGAAATGTGTGGCGAAAACGCTGTTTGCTACAAAAAGATCAAACTCATTTCATGTTTTCATTTTTTGTGCCAAATCACCAGCAGTTCGCCTAGGTTAAAAATGGCTACCTGAAAGGGCATTTCCGGCTGAAAAATGCCACCTAGAATTGACGAAATACAATATATAATACGTAATATACAATTAAACTGGCCAGATTTTTATACGTCTTTCCTAGAATAGTGCTATGGGTAACGTTAACCTTAAGAAAATACTCGTGCCGATCGATGGGTCGCCTACATCCACCAAAGCTGCGGATTATGCGATCCATATTGCAGCCTGTGAAAAATCCGAGATAGTGCTACTTCATGTTCTTGAAGGAGTAAAGCAAGGCGGTGCAATAGGGCTCCAAGCCCGTTACGGCAACACCCGGTTGTTTGAAGGGTTGCAAAAAATTAGGATAGATGCTATAGAGCACTACATCTCCCAGATCAAAGTTGCGGCGGAAAAGGAAAAAGTGGGTATAAAAAGCGAGATACTCGACGACGACGGCGTTTCTGAAGTTGGCGTGATAACGAGATATGCTGAAAAGAACAATGTCGACCTGATAGTCATGGGGTCTAGGGGGTTGTCAAAGTTCAAGCGCATGTTGCTTGGCAGCGTTGCTAACGCCGTGGTCAACCATTCAAAGTGCCCTGTGCTTGTCGTGCGCTAACCCGTATATTCTCTCTTTGCTCTGGCGGACATGAGAAGTGGAGACTGTGTGCATCATATCTTCCCAGTGCAAGACCGAGGGTTCTATGGATATAATAACAAGAATATCCCGTCCGGGATCGATGTAGGATCAATTGCATTTGACTCTCTTTTGGCGCAATCTGCAGATTAAAAGATTAATTAACAGAGGTGGAACTTGAAGCTCCTATGCCGAGTCAAGGATATGTGACGATTGGCCTAAAGCCGGCCATCCTGGCGAAATTGCAAAAGATAACTGACGAATATTATCCCGGCATGTTCCTTCCAAGCGCGCTTATCATTATCATGAACGAGGTGAAGCGCGGCTATTACATCGTTGACACGTGTACGATAAAGGAAGATTTCGGCGGCCGTTATACGTCGCTAACAATCCGGTCAGATGTCAAGGCGTGGCTTGACGAGAACTATGCTAAATACAAGGATGAGTATGGCCAGAAGTACCATGCAAACAGCTTTACCCAGTTTGCGAGCTACTTTATGCTAAATATGTTTGAATCAAAAGCAAAGTCTCAGAGTTTCATAGTCAAGCTAAAAGAGTCCGATTTCCGCTGGCTGGAAGAAGAATATCACAAGCGCAAACAAGAATATCGCCAAAAGTATTCAGTGCTTACATTTGAGCAATTTGCAGACGTTTTTTTGAAGCAGCTGCTTGACCGGGTCAGCGAGGCCAAACGCGTCTTGACTTTGTAAGTATATGCATATGAGTATGAGTATGTGTATGTGCGTAATCTTCAAACTTTACCCGAGCATCGTATTGCGATAAATATGTTGATTGGGCGCCAGTATTTCGACGATTCTTGTTTCTTGTATGTTGTATTGTAATGTAATGTTTCCATACTATAATATCGGCATTTTTTCATATTATCCTATAATCATAATTTATATGCAAAGGGCTTGACCTGAAGTATATGTTAGAAGAGACTCTCGCAATTGTAGCGATAATCGGTGGTTGTGGCGTCGTTGTCTGGTATGCCAAGAGCAAGTTCCAGCCTGGCATAGAGCGCAACCTTGAAAGGACTGAAAACGCGACATATAAAAGGTCGGAAACCTTCCAAAGAAATCCAAAACATCCTCCTCAGCAGTAAGTAATTTTTTATGCTTGCTTTTCTGATGGGGATATTGTTTCCGTGGGGCATGCAGTTGCCCTTGTTATTAGTGTGCGCATGTCCGCCACTGTCTGCCCTCACCGATGGTTTTGATTATTCGTAAACTACTTTACCTGTTGTTCGATTGTTTTTATAATATTGCGTAGTATACTTATAAAAAAGTATTACATAAATACGCCAGTTATGTTATTGTCATATATTGTCGCGAGAAACTGAGAAAAACAATTTTATCGATTTGGGTAAAGAGGAGCTACCATCTTCATCTCTGTTCATGGATACTCAACTTCCCTACAACATGGAGAACGTAATATCTGCGCTCTTGAGGGTGATGGTTGCAAAGGGCATGCTTTCACTCAATGATGCTAGGTTCGTCATGAAGAGCGGCGAATCGTACCTCCACTAATTCTGCAACCAAGTTTTCGTACGCGCTTACCGTGG
>DASZTR010000115.1:0-7287 GCA_035547955.1 Nitrososphaera sp.
AACCCACTTTTCCACAAACGGCAACGCAGAAGGCGACGCAAGGACGTTGACCGGGGTCTTTTCGACAGTCGCTTCTCCTCTTCCCCCTGACCCTGTAGTCGTTCCGTTTATCCCACCAGATGGCGCGGCAGGTGCAGTTTCGTTACGAGATGGGGTCGCAGGGTTATTGTTGCCATTATCGTCATTCTGAGAGGAAGGAAATGAGTTGGTGAGGGCGATTATTATCGATGCTACGGCGGCTGCAGCGATAATAGCAACAGCCAGTGAAATACGCCGTTTGCCCCTCTTCTTTTTCTCGCTCATCGGCAGGCGTATAAAAGACACATGCGAAACTATTAACGGGTTTGGTTGCAGGCAGCAGAAGGCGCCTCTATTGTCAACAACAACATCATCATCATCATTATTGTTATTATTATCATGGCAGGGCTTCCCTTGTCTTCATTTTCCGCATGCTGTTGATAGTCAGATAGTACAGGATTGACGCAGACAGGAGAGCGACGGGGTACCACCAGACGATGCCATAAAATGAAAGGTGCAACGGGGTCATCATGTCCTTGGGCCATTCCCCGAAAGGCACCCAGTAAAACAGGTCTTCAAGCCAGATGAAATTCACGATGTTACCAGTGCCCCACAAAAGCGCCTGCTTTTTGAGCACCCGCGTGGACGAGAAAAATAGTATGTCAAAGAAGGGATTGAACGAAATTAGTACCGCAAGTACGAACATGAGCACATGGTAAAAGTAGATCTGGCCGATAAGGTGGACGCTCAGCGGGTGCACTAGGATGCTTATTCCAAGCGGGCTCGTGAGCAGCGTATGCTCTATCACTCCATAGACCATTGCAAAAATAAATGTCGAGACAGCAGATGTCAGATGCACCGTCCTGAGGGCAAACTGCCTCCCAAACACGTCCATGTTGAACATTTCTTTTGCGGCTTGCCCTTCATACGATCCCATCCCTTTTATCTCTGCTAGCTTCTTTGCGATGTCACTGTGTTTTTTAAGAATCGCGCGGCTGCATTTCCTAGGGCAATCTTCTAGGGCATCTTTCTAGAGATTATAGCGCATGACTGTTTTAAATGATGAGATCTTAGACTAGGCGTGTTTGATAATCCTTTTATCATCGTCGCCATGCTTTTCTGGCTTTCCTACGTCCCCATCGCAGCAGTTTCGCTGTACAGGGTGATCCAGAACCGGAACCTGTTCGTGGAAAAGCACGAGGTTGCAGAAGAAAAACGCGTAAAGCGCGTGAACAGCGACGCCGCGATAATATTCCAGATAACGACCCGCTCGGCCACCAAGACACACGTGGTAAGGCGCGGTATACAGTCGATAATTGACTCTGCGAAAAAGATCGATTACCACAACTACCAGATCTCCATAGTGACCGACGACCCCGACGACATCCGCACGCTAAAGAACGTCAACTGCGAAGTTGTCGTGGTTGACAAAGGTTTCAAGACAAACGCGATACGAAAGGGCAGGGCGCTACAGTACGCCGTGGAGCACCGCAGGCGCGTGGGCATGAACACGGCGAAGCATTGGATATTCCACATGGACGACGAAAGCTATGTTACTACCCAGACGATAATCTCGCTTCTAAAGTCGATAGAGAGCGGAAAGGAGCTCGCCTCCGAAGGGCCCATCTTTTACCCGCTAAAATTCGAGGCGGCCAACAGGGTCACTGCCATTGCAGAGTCCATCCGTCCTTTTTCATGCTATGACTGCGTCTCTCAGATGACTAACCCGCCCCCTCTCCATATGCACGGCAGCAACCTACTCGTGAGATCGGACATAGAGGACACGATAGAGTGGAAATTCGGGCCGACACTTGCAGAGGACCAGATGTTCGGTTACAAGGTGTATGAAAAATATGGGCCCGGCTCGATGGGCTGGCATGGAGGCGTGCTCCTTGAGCAGCCACCGCTCAACATCAAGGACCACTTTTTCCAGAGGCGCAGATGGGTGCTCGGAACGCTGCAGAACCTCCAGAACTTTCCACGGTGGCACAAGTACAAGCTGATGTACAAGTCAACGATGTACTTTACCGGCTTTCTCTCCGCCGTCACTTCAACTGCCATCCTGCTGTCCAGCTATATCCCTTCCCTGTTGCAATACGATACCATAGGCCAGCAGATCATGTCGCTTCCAGAAAGGCTCCCAAACCTCATTTTTGCCTCGTTCGCCGAGGCCTTGTCAAAGGGCAGCATGGTAGAGCTCGGCGCAAGCTCCGTCCTGCTCTTCACGTCGCTGGTCTGGCTCGGGTCGTACCAGCTGGGGCTCTTTCTTAACCTGAAGTACTCGAAGATAGGCTGGAAAAAGAGGATAATATTCCACTTGCAGACGTTACTCCTTTCTCCGATACTGGGACTGGTCGAGACCTTCCCCGCGTTCTGGGCCATGATTGAATACAACATCAAGAAAAAAGACCCGGCGCAAAAGACCAAGGTGTACGACTTTTACGTCGTAAACAAGTAAATGTCAGAAAAACATACACACAGGGATACATATACACACACATACACACTGAACGTACGATAAAAATATAGTACAATACAGCAAAACCCATGCTAGCCATGAGCGGCAGAGAGGGAGAAGGAGAAGAAAAACAAGATGAGCTTCGCGGCTTTTTAGAGACTGTGTCTGACAAGGGGCTGCAGGTTCTTTCGATGGAAGAGCTTGACAGGCTGCGCACGCTCTTGGCGAAAAAGGACTATGGTCAGAACAAAAAGGCAGACAGGTCGCGAAAAAAGCTCTTGAAAAAGATAAACGCCGAGATGTTTGACAGGCACTCGTCACGCAGGTTCTTTTGAGATCATTATTAGTATTGTTGTTATGATGATGATCGGGCCATCGTGCCTTCCATGTAGGCACGCCTCTTTTCTTCTGAAAAGATCTCTATAGCATAGCGAAGCGTTGTCCGGGGCATCTTTTTGTAGTGCTTTTTCAAGAATTGCTCTTCGAGGGCAGGGTCGCGCTTGCCCACCTCCCGGAGCATCCACCCAACGGCCTTGTGCACAAGGTCGTGCGCGTCTCCAAGGAGCATTTCAGATATTTTCAATGTGTCTGCAAAGTCGTTTTTCCGGATGAACGCTTGTGTCGAAACGATAGAGACACGCCGTTCCCACAGCACATTTGACCTAGCAAGCCTGTACAAAACAGAGCGATCTTTTCTGTCATTGTTATTATCCCGCAGTAGGAATGTGCCGAGGATCGCAGGCGCGGACAGATCCACAAGATCCCAGTTGTTCACCCATGCAAGGTTTTCAAGGTAGAACCGGGCGACCCCTTCAGGATTATCGCGGTATTTTTGTATCAATATCAAAAGCGCTACAAGGCGCTCCTCGTGGATTTGCGAGTGCAGCAGCACCTCCACATCTGCTAGCGAAATGCCCCTGATAGCGTACTTTTTGGCTACCTGCCTTGATGCAGGAACCGTAATGCCCATCAAGATGTCGCCTTGTCCATACTGGCCTGGGCCGGTCTTGAAGAATCGCTGCAGCACCTGGGCCTTGTCTGGATCTGCAATTGCACGCATCTCCTCTCTCAACAGATCAAGCATTTCTTGTCATCACCAGTATACAGGACAGCCTCTGCAACTACCAACTATTTCTCTCTCTTTTTTTCTTTATGTAGGCACCGTATGCAAGAGGTAGAGATAGAGAAAGATAGAGAGAGAAAATATGTTTTTTATGTGTTAACTTTTTTCGAGCCTGCTTGTCCCGCTAGCTAGTGTGCCTGTAGAACCTAACTACATAAAGCATTATACGTGTAGGTGGCGATCCTGCAGCGATAGCGGCACGACAGATTCATGGATAGAATGTGCATGCGGCGCTCGGTACGGCGCAAACCTTCCAGTCTGCCCAAACTGCAGCGCAGAAAATGCCTTCTATGGTGAGGAAAATCGCCATTACGGAGGCGGAAAGGCAACAGGCATCACGATAGCAGCAATGATTGCCGTCGTGACCATTGCGGGGATATTCATCGTCCCCCAGGTTATTGGAGAGCCGGGTAGTAGTGTTGCAAGTAACAACAACAGTAGCAGCAACCCTGTCGACAGGGTCATAAAGATACTGCAGCCGCAGGCGACCAAGCCGGAAAAGGTCCCACAGGAAGAGCTTGTGGCGCACGCCCTTGCCTCGATAAACAGTGATCGCAAAAAGTTCGGCTTAGACCCTGTCCAGCTTGACAGCGGCAACCAGGCCGCCCAGCTGCATGCTGAAGATGTTTTCAAGGAGAAGCAGATCTCGCACTGGACTACAGATGGAGAAAAGCCCTACATGACATATACGCGGCTTGGAGGGGAAGGGAGCGTGCAGCAGAACGTCGCCATTGCCGGCTTTGGGCCTGACGAATACAACAGGTGCGTCTCCACGGTCATCCTCTGCGAGCATATAGACCCGGTGTCCACCATCGACGAGCTTGAGAAGGAAATGATGTACAACGACAAAGAATGCTGCGACAACGGCCACAGAGAGAACATACTTGACAAGAACCATACATATGTCAGCATCGGTATAGCGTACGACCAATACTACCTTGCGATGGTGCAGAACTTTGAGACAGACTATGGGCTTGTCACGGACGTAGATGGTACTACGGTCAGCATCACGGGACCTATGCCTGCAGGGGCGAAATTTGACAACGTCGTGGTGTACTATGACGAGCTACCAAGCAAGCAGGTGTACGATGCAAACAAGGAAAAGCTGTCGTACGATGCAGGCACACTCGCCGCAACCGTGTTTGAGCCACTCCCACGGAGCTTAAGGTACCAGCAGCCAGGCGACTATGTCGTAATAGAGGCAGATAGGTGGCATCATGGTGGCGACAGCAACCTTGACATCAGCTTTGACCTTGCCCCTGCAATAAAGAAGGACGGCGTCTATACCGTCTATGTCATGTTTGAAGATGCAGACGGGGAGGAGTTTTCTGCAACTTCGCACTCGATATTCATAGAGAAGAGTGATCAAGGAGACAATAGCAACAATAATGATGGTGATGCCGGCGACAATGGCAGTAACAACGATAACTAAACTAGTAACTTGGACGACGATGACGATGGTGATGATGATAGTAACAATAACAAAAACAACACAGCAGGTGAAGGAAAGGCATTATCATGCACCACATCGCCACGGGCCAAAGGCGCCCGGCGTGCATGTGCATATTGCTCGCCTTCCGTTCGTCCATGCTGAAACTCGCTATGATTTATTATACGCGAGTGACTCTATATTTGCATCTCGATTATTTAAGCAGACTGTCCACATTTTCTACATTTTAGGTTAATTCCCGTAGACATCGGCGAAGCGGGGATACGTATTTGAACGGGCGCAATCATCGCATTCTAATGAATTTTGCCGCCCTTAAAACAGGCACATGGGATCTTTCCGGCCTAGTCAGAGACCCGGCCGGCCCCGACTTCACGCATTTTCTCGATTCCATCGAGGAAAAAGTAAAGGCGTTTGAGGGCAGGCGACAATCGCTCCGGCCCGGCATCTCTTCTGAAGAGTTTGTGGACGCCATACACGACCTGGAAGAAATTTATGAAAAGCTCAGCATCGCAGGGGGCTATGCTCACATGCGTTACTATGGTAACACTGCCTCCAACGAGGCGTCAGCGCTCGTGACTAGGATGGACAAGATGGCCGCAGAGGCAGCAAATCGCCTGTTATTCTTTGACCTGTGGTTCAAAAAAGAGCTTGACGAGGTTAACGCGGAGCGCCTGATAGAATCGGCGCCAGCCGTCTATAGCAATCACCTACGCCACAAGCGCCTGCTTGCAAAACACTCGCTGTCAGAGCCGGAAGAAAGGATAATCAACACGCTGGAGGTCACGGGCACCGGCGCGCTGGTAAAGATCTATGACAAGATGACCTCTGCGTTTGAGTTCGAGATGTCATTAAGACGCGGCAGGAAAATAATCGCCAAGAAATTTGACAACAAGGAAAAGCTGGTGTCGCTTGTGCGAAGTGCTGACCCGGCAGAACGGGAGGCCGCGTACAGGGCACTTTTTGCAGTGTACAAAAAGAACTCAGGCGTCCTTGGCGAGATATACCAGAACATCGTAGTCGAGTGGCGCAACGAGGGGATTTCCATGCGCGGATACAGGACGCCAATCTCGGTTAGGAACATCGCGAACAACCTGAACGACGAGACCGTAGAAGCGCTGCTGGCCACTTGCAGGAAGAACAGCAAGGTTTTTCAGGAATATTTCAGAGAAAAGGCGCGCCTTTTGGGCGTCAAAAAGCTGCGCCGGTACGACCTGTATGCACCGCTTTCCACGACAAAGAAGTCCGGTAAGAAATTCACTTACGGCAAGGCAGCCTCAACCGTGCTGGACACGTTTGGCGACTTTGACCCGCAGGTCCGCGCCCTTGCCGAGCGAGTCTTTTCCGAGCGCCATGTCGACTCGGAGATACGCAGGGCAAAGCGCGGGGGCGCGTTCTGCCACACGGTTGCCCCGTCGATAACCCCGTATGTGCTCTTGAACTTTGACGGGAGGGCCCGGGACGTGTCGACGCTTGCACACGAGTTTGGGCACGCCATCCACAGCATGCTCGCAGAAAAACTGCCGATAACAGTGTCGCACGCGCCGCTCCCGCTTGCCGAGACGGCGTCGGTGTTTGCAGAGATGCTACTAAACGAGCGCCTGATGGCAAAGATGTCACAGAAGGAGCGGCAGTTGCTGCTGGCAGAGCAGATAGACGACATGTACGCGACGATAATGCGCCAGGCATATTTCACCCTCTTTGAGGTAGACGCCCATAGGGAGATAGGTGAGAAAAACGCCACCATCGACCAGGTCACTCAGATCTACTCAGAAAACCTCAAAGAGCAATTTGGCGAATCCGTCGCCGTCTCTTCAGAGTTCGGCTGGGAATGGATATACATCCCGCACTTTTACCACACGCCGTTCTACTGCTACGCATACTCGTTTGGGAACCTGCTGGTGCTGTCGCTGTACCAACAGTACAAGGCCGAGGGCAGGCCCTTTGTGCCAAAGTACCTTAGCATCCTTGCGGCAGGCGGCTCTAGAAAGCCGGAAGAGCTGCTAAGAGAGTCGGGCATGGACATAACTCAGAAGGAGTTCTGGCAGCAGGGCTTTGACCTTGTCGGCGAAAAGATACAGCAGCTGAAGGCGCTTGCGTCCAAGTAACGACGCGATACTGGCCTGCGCGATAGCTGGCTCCATGGCGGCCGGAGTGCTCGTGCCGCAGGCTGGCCTGGTCGTAGAGCCGTACCTACTGGTGTGGCTTGGCGTCCTCTTGTTTCTCAACCTGATAAAGCTG
>DASZTR010000116.1:0-3243 GCA_035547955.1 Nitrososphaera sp.
CAGAGCAGGGCAAAATTGTGATCGAGTTTAACGTCTTCTCTCACAATGCAAAATAACATACACAAGGGAATATATCAAAAATCCATTCTAGGCGTGGGCTAGCCTTTTTGGCTCCCTACTACCTTAAAGCGGTACTGTGAAAAGTTCTGCCGGTACATGCGAGCGTAGCTTTCCGCCGCATCATAGGTCTGGAACACCTGCCTGACACCGTCGATAGACACCCTGTCCCCATAGACATCGATTATCTCCACCACATATGACTTGGGGAGTTTTTTTGCCTGCCTGAGCATCACAAACATGCTCGCCATGATGAAGATGATGGTTACTACGCAAATTGCCGCAAACTGAAAGTCCTTTGCAAAAGATGCAAAGGGACTGCCGAGGTTGTGTGCAAGCCACGAATAGGCCACCGCAAGGGCAATTGCAGGAGCGCTCATCCAGTCTTCAAACATATTATTATTGGCATATGGGATCCGGCGACATCAAATAATAAGTATTGTGGTCAACCTTTTGCACTGCCCATCTTTTTGCCCCACGTGCGGCGTTGAATCCCGACTTGGCCACCTTGAACCTCTTGATCAGCTTTGCGGAAAACTTGGCCACCTTGAACCCTGCAAAGAAAGGAACAAGGAACAGCGTCAGCAATTCCGGCCAATCTTTTTTTTAAAAACAGCTCAAGGTCGCCCACCTTTCTTTACTTCAATTAAATGTTGAGGAGAAGTACCTGGAAGCCCGCCCACGAAAAGAGATCCCAGGACTCCTCCATGCCTTTTGTGACGGATATATTAGGCCCGCATAGGCCGATAAGGTCGATGTGTATGTCAGGTAGCCGGCGAAGTATAACATCACCGGCGCCGGGACAAAGATATCAAAGCAGGCTTTCCCCAATTCCAATTGTGTGTCTGTACGCAACAGCTAGCTGCAATTGACGTCGCCTCAAGAGCGCATCTGAATGCTCATGATCGTCCGTATAGGTTGGAAAAAGTTACAGGTAGGCAGTAGGATATAGAATATCATCCCACAATTGTGAAATTACCTGCAATGACGGGTGTCGTGGACATTTAGTCCGTCATATGTCGACCATACGTTTTTTGTGCGCCAGAATAAACTTGGATGATGACTACTGCTCACCGAGAGTTAGTCACAAAGATATTTAAGAGAATGTAAATCCCGGTAAGAAGGACTGCCGGAATTTGGTTGATGCGATATCTCATGATGTCCTCATAATCGGTTCAGGGCTTGCCGGTTTGCGCGCTGCGATTGCGGCAGCTACCACTGACAAGAGCTTGAGCATTGGAGTCATTTCCAAGGTGCAGGTCATGCGTTCCCACTCTGTCTCTGCAGAGGGCGGTACTGCCGCCGTGCTATACGAGGAAGAGGGCGACAACCAAGAATCTCACATTTATGACACGGTCAAGGGGAGCGACTTTTTGTCCGACCAGGACGTCGCAGAGCGCCTCATCCGCAACATACCTTTTGAGATTTACCAGCTGGATCATTGGGGGATGCCGTGGTCAAGGCGCAAGGATGGCAGGATAGCACAGCGCAAGTTCGGTGGTTACTCGTATCCCCGCGCGACCTTTGCGCAGGACAAGGTCGGCTTTTACGAGATGCAGACGCTGTACGACACGTGCCTAAAGCACGATAACATCCACTTTTACAACGAGTGGTTCTGCACGTCGATATTGCGTGATTCCGCTTTTCAGGGCATCACCGCCATTGAAATGAAGACCGGCGATTTCACCATATTCAAGGCACCCGCAGGGATTATATGCACGGGCGGGGCCGGCAGAATATACAGCTTTTCTACATATGCATTTTCATCGACCCCTGACGGCATCGACATGGCGTTTCGTGCCGGCCTTGCCATGAAGGACATGGAATTTGTGCAGTTCCACCCTACTGGCATCATGCCGTCTGGCATCCTCATCACGGAAGGGGCGAGAGGCGAGGGCGGATACCTGATAAACAATAAGGGTGAGCGCTTCATGGGCAAGTACGCGCCAGGCAAGATGGAGCTTGCACCACGCGACGTCGTGTCGCGCTCGATGATAAGGGAGATACAGGACGGCAGGGGGTTCAAGCACGAGACAGGCTATGACTGCCTGAAGCTGGACCTGACTCACCTTGGCGGCGAGCGCATCAAAGAGGTGCTCTCCGGCATTAGGGAGATCGGGATCAAGTTCTCAGGCGTCGACATCATCGAGGAACCCATTGAGGTGAGGCCGGTATGCCACTATATGATGGGCGGAATACACGCCAACATCGACGGCGCAACGGAGCTCCCGGGCCTCTGGACTGCCGGCGAGGCCGCGTGCAACAGCACGCATGGTGCAAATCGGCTTGGCGCCAATTCCACTTCGGAGTGCATAGTGTGGGGCAGGATAACTGGCGAGCTTGCAGCGCAGTATGCGGCCGCGCGCAGGTCAAAGCCGCTGGAGATTTCGCAGACGCAGGTCGCAGACGAGGAAAAGCGCATCTACGACGGCCTGTTCCGCGGTTCGGGGAGCGTAAACCCGTACCAGGTGCGCAAGGAGCTGACCGACACGATGGACGACAAGGCTTATGTGTTCAGAAACGAAGAAGGGCTTTCGTCGGCGCTGAAAAAGGTACGCGAGCTTAAGGCGGCGATGTGGAAGCACGTCGACGATAAGGCCAAGGAATACAACACCAATTTTATCAACGTCATGGAGATCGACTCGATGCTTCGCACGGCAGAGGTGGTGCTAATCGGTGCCCTTAACCGCAAAGAATCACGAGGGGCTCATTCGAGGACGGACTATCCAAACCGCGACGACGCCAATTTTTTGAACCACACCCTGGCTTACCATACGCCGGACGGTCCAAAGATGGCTTGGCACCCGGTGACTTTTACGCGCTACATCCCGATAGAGAGGAAGTATTGAGGAGAGATAGAGAGATGGACTTGGAGAAATCACCAACATCGTCATCCACTGCCGACCGCAATAACCGTGAGGGCATTGCGGGCTGGCTTAACCCGTCAAGGTACGGGTGGGAGCGCGTCTCGTATTGGCTGCAGAGGCTGACAGGCGTCGGCCTGCTCGCGTATTTCATAGGCCACATCTACGAGACGAGTCAGATAACCGGAGGAATTGAAGTGTGGAACGCGTTTTTGGACCTAACGCAGACGCCTCTTGGCCACATGATACTGATTCTCGTAATAGGCATGAGCACGTTCCATTCCGCAAACGGAATACGCCTTATATTCACGCATGGAGGCAA
>DASZTR010000117.1:0-3976 GCA_035547955.1 Nitrososphaera sp.
CAGTGGTGGTAGAAAACGCGCCACTCGGCGCAAGGGCAGCAAACAACGCAGAAATACCCTGCTACGTCGCAATGAACAACACACTACTCTTGTTCTCTGACTTTGAAGGCGTCATCGCGCAGGAAAGGATATTTGAAAAAACAAGTTCATTAAAGGGCGTGCTAAAGCAAATGTGCAGAGACGGTAACAACAAAAAATGAAGGTTTTCGTATTTTCGCACGAGTCTGACCTTGATGGGCTCTACTCTGCCGCAATCTGCCTCCTGCGCTACCCGCAGGCGTCAACCGTGTTTCTCGGCTACGGGGTGGAGAATCTGCAAAAGATGGGCAACTTTCTCTACTCTGCGACGCATTTTTCAAAAGAGCGCGGGCTTGTGGTAATAGCGGACCTTGGCCTAAACGACGACGCGATAGAGACATGCAGGCAGATATTTGCAGACGCGCTCCGCAACGGGTGGAAGCTGATGTGGGTCGACCACCACCCCTGGTCGCAGGCCGCAATCAACATGGCAAAAGAGTACGCGGAGCTGGTGCACGACCCGTCAGGTAAAAAATGCGCCGCTGACCTCATGTACGAAAGGCTGGTGCCTGAAAACGACCTTGCAAAAAAACTGGCGAGCATGGCGCACACGATGGACTTTTTCACAAAGGATCAGTACCTCACGCCGATAACGGAGCTCATACGCTATTATCAAAATTTCCCGGACTTTTACGAGCGCCTGTCGGCCCTTGCAAAAAAATCAGCAAGGGGTGTACTGTGGGACACGGACATGCAAGAAGAGTACGCGCAATACTCGAAACTGCGTGACGAGGCCAAGGTGCAGGCGCTCTCGACCCTGCAAATCCGGCCTGTTGGTGACAATATCATCAAGGTGGCGTACGTCCAGTCGTCGCCATACCTCAACAGCAGCCTCTTTTCAGAGGAGGTGTTTGCTGCGACTGGTGCCGACCTTGTCATGTTTTACAGCATAAAGGGCAAGGTGAGCATACGTCGTAGTAACGACCGCGTATCGTGCCGGCAAGTGGCCTCGCACCTGCCAGAGGGCGGCGGCCACGACTATGCAGCTGGCGCGACTTTCAAGAGCGACCCCTCAGATATTTCTGCAGTCGTCGAAGAACTGGAAGGGGCAGTGGCCAAAGCCGTCCAAAAGAAGGAAGGAGAAGATAAATAGTTCTGTCTTCGATCGCACCTGCTTTTCAAACACTTTAAAAGTTCAGTTTACCAATTAGTCGTTATATATGGTCCTTCTTCAGGGCAAGGTTGCTATCGTTACTGGCGCTGGAGGCGGCGTTGGGCGCGCTATAGTAAAGAGGCTAGTTTCAGAGGGCTGCAAGGTGGTTCTCATCGGGAGGAGCTTGGACCGGCTTACCAAGGCTGCGGCCGAGGCCTGCGGGAGTAGCAAGAAAAACAATAACAACACGTTGACCGTTGCGGCCGACATTACAAAAGAAGCCGAAGTACTTAGCGCAGTTGAGCAGACCATCTCATCGTTTGACAGGATAGATATCCTAGTCAACAATGCCGGCAGCATAAACGACCCTGTGTGCTTCCACGAGATGACTGAGGACCAGTGGAGCGGGCTTGTCGATACTAACCTGTTAGGGACGTTCCAGATGACTAAGGCCGTCATCCCTGTGATGATGAACGGCAAGAATAACGGCAGTAGTGGTGGCGGCAGCAGCAGCAGCATCATTAACGTCTCATCCGTGCTTGGCATCCGCTCAATACCAAAGGTGCCGCTTGCAGTCTATGGCGCGACCAAGGCAGGCGTGATTATGTTCTCCAAGAGCATCGCAGTAGAGTACGGCCCGTACGGGATCAGGTGCAACTGCATAGCACCCTCTACCATCAGGAGTTCCATGATAGAGCCGTATCTGCAGGATGAAGAAGCCAAAAAGGTGCTCGAATCGACGTTCCCGCTGCGCAGGATTGGCGAGCCAGAAGACGTTGCAGGCGCGGTCGCGTACCTTGCGTCGGACGATGCAAAGTGGGTGACAGGAACGGTGCTTATACTCGATGGCGGCGTGACGGCCCGGCAATAGTAGCCATACAAATGTAGTGACATTCTAGCACCGAAAATTCATCTGCGGTGTCCTTAACTATCAGACACATATTATGTGCTTCTTGCAAGACCCTGATGCGAATGAAAAGCGGCTAAATATGGGCCCGTTTTTTGTAGATTATCAAAAAACATGAATTCTGTGATAATTTTATGATCCTGCAGTTTAGCAATGCTTATTACGTTTTGCCGCGGTGATTGATACGTCTATACATATGAAGAGGCTGGACCTGATAATTCCACACGAGCGTCTCGAAGAAGTCAACGAGATCCTCCACAAGCACAAGGTTGGAGGTATGTCTTTTTACGACATCAAGGGCAGGGGCCGCGCCAAGAGGGAACCTGTCGCAGTCGGAAGAGGTGTCATGCGCTACGTGCCCGAGTTCGGGTTCCGCACGAAAATTGAGGTTCTAGTAGCCGACTCGCTGGCAAGGCCAATAATCGATGATATCCTAAAGACCATAAGCACGGGCTCTGCGTCTGACGGCAAGATATTCGTTTACGACGTGGCAGAAGCTTACGACATTGGAAGCAAGGAGACTGGAGACGAAGCGCTCTAGTTCCAGTGGAAAAGAAAGAGAAGAAAAGAGTTATAATCTTGCACCCTCCAGTATTTGGCATGCAAGCACCTACAATTGAAGAGGAAGGCAAGAGGACAATGCCAATATGCTTCACCCCTGACCAGCTGAAGGTGGTCGAAGAGTATGCCAAGAAAAGAGGCATGCTAAACGCAAGTCAGGCTATCGAAGAGCTGTCGATGGCCACGAACTAACTTTTTCTTTTTTTTCACTTTAGAAAATAGTGCTAAAGCGCAGACTCGCCACGCTTTTTCGTCCCTACGTCAATAACGTCTTCAATGTCAGAGATGAATATCTTGCCCTCGCCCTTTAGCCCAGAGCTGGTGCTCTCTAGTATCTTTTCGACGACCTTGTCAACCAATGAGTCCTTGACAATCACCATTATGGTCGCATTGACGTTAAAAGGGGGCGTGTAAGTGCCCGTCCCCCTGCCAGAGTGGATCTGGGGGCGAGGGATCTCTCCTCTGCCCTTTGACTCGAAATAAGTGATACCGCCAAGGTCGAGCTCCTTGAGGGCGGCAAACGCCCTTTCGATGCGCGCATGAGGAACCACGGCTTCAATTTTCTTCATAATTTGGATACCTGAACACGGGGTAGGGGATTCTTTTATTAAAATATTTTGTAGACTGCGCAATTATATTGTGTCACATTGAAAGTTCGTGCAATTTTTCATTCCCCTACTGCACTCGGATACTTTTTGTATCAGTTGCGCCAAGAGCAGGGCAGCATATAACTTGCTCTTTGGCAAAAGGGAATCGATCACGTGCGCCGTGTGCGGAAGGGAGCTGAAGCACAAGTACAAGCCCAAGGAAGAGTGGGGGATAGAAGGCTACCTGTGCAGCGACTGCCACATTGAAAAGATGAAAGAGTTCGCGTCGAAACCAAAGCATCAGCAAGATGAGCCGGAACACTGCGCTATGTGCAAGGCAGAGCTTGGCGACGTGGCAGTCAAGCCGCGGTGGCAGTGGGAGATGGAGTCGGGCACCCTGCTATGCCAGCCGTGCTTTAGAAAAAAGGAGGCAGAGTACAACAAGAGGCTAAACTTTTGCTCCACGTGTGGGGCCAAGATAGGCTTTATACGCTACAACCCCAAGCCTGCCTGGAAGATCCAAGGGCAGATGTGCCGCAAATGTTGGGACGAGAGGAACCAGCGGAAATGACCGGCTTTTTCTCCTCGTTTTCTACAAAAAAACAATACGAGTGTGAAAAGTGCGGCAAAAAGTTCCGCAAGGTAGAGCAGTTCATGCAGCACCAGCAGGTGGCACACGAAAGCAAACAATACGAGTGTGAAAAGTGCGGCATGGGCTTTGACGGCATGGAACAGATGCGCGACCATGCA
>DASZTR010000118.1:0-4291 GCA_035547955.1 Nitrososphaera sp.
GAACAAACTGGAACACATCAACTGCTGGGCTTTTGCTTCGGATTATTGGGAGGCGCGTGCTCTTGAAAACGACCTGCACGTAGGCGGCAAGTTCAAGACCATCATGGCCGCCAAAGACAAGAGCGCGAGTTTTGACTTTGCCGGCGTCTATACCAACGTAAAAGAGCACGAGCTGATAGAATATGATATGGAAGACGGCCGGCATGTGAAGGTTGAGTTTACAGAATTACCTGAAGGGGTAGTAAAAATCACGGAGACGTTTGAACCCGAGAACACCAATTCAGAAAGTATGCAGCGTGCAGGCTGGCAGTCAATTTTGGACAATTTTAGAAAATATGCTGAAGCTAACTAAAACAAATCATTAACAACAAATGATAATAACATGAGGGAAGTAATTTCTACAACTGTGGGTTTGAATGCCGTGTTGAACTTGCTAATACGATTTATCAATTTGGCAACAAGCCAGCGAACATACCTCGTGGGCTTGGCCTGATTCCAACATCCCTATTGAAGACTGTGCTTTATTGTTGCTAGCTTAAACCACGATTATCGCGCCTCTTACAGTTGATTGGTTTGGGTTAAATTACAAGAGGGCTAAAATCAGACAACCGCAAAAGCTTGTAACAGTTATCCAAATATACTGCCAAATTTGTAACGAACATATGATGCCCTCAGTGTATTTGCATCCGAGTTCTTTTAGGTTCGCTTTCCTATCTGTGGTTAAACTATGCATGAAGCAGTGTAGCGTATGCTAGTGCAGTATCCACATACATCTAGCTTGAAGGAACAAACCAGAACTTACCACTAGCATCTAGTTGTAGTCTGCTAGAAACGCGCGTACGCACACAAAGAAAAGGCTGTGTAAAAAAGAGGAGGCCTTAGTTGAGCACCTTGAGCCTCTCGAGAGCGACAGACGTCGCTTCGGGGTTTGCCTTGACGCCTATCATGTTCATCGCAGACGCGATTGACGACAGTGTCCTCATGACGTGGTACCTATGCACCTCGCCCATGCAGCCGACCCTGAAAACCTTGCCCTTCAGGTCGCCAAAGCCGCCTGCGACCAGAACCTTGAACTGCTCGCCGAGGAGTCCTCTGAACTTCTTGTCGTCCATCCCCTGCAAATAGTTGACTGCAATGACGACGTTGCTCCTTGCGTCCTGCTTGGCAAACGGCGTCAGACCCATCGCGTTGAGGCCGGCATAGAAAGCCTCCGCGCATATCCTGTGGCGCCTTATCCTGCTCTCCATGCCTTCTTCGAGTATCATTTCAAGCGCCTCGCGGAACGCATAGTACAGTGGTAGTGCGGGGGTGAACGGCGTCTCAAAGTGCTCCTCCTGGTACTTGAAGTAGCGTTTCAGGTTGAGGTATGTCGTAGGAGGCGGGTTTTCCTGCATGTATTTCTTGGCCCTTGCGCTCACTGATACAGGTGAGACGCCCGGCGGGGCTGCAAGTGCCTTTTGTGACGCGGTGACGCAGACGTCGATGTTCCACTTGTCCACCGGGAGCTCGTCGCCCCCAAGGATCGACACCGAGTCGGCGATAAAGAACGCGCTCTTGCGCGATGCAAGTTGGCCCAGTTTGTCCATGTAGCGGATAGTGGTGCCAGTCGAAGTCTCATTGTATACCGCATATAGCGCCTTGATGTCCTTGTGCTGGTCAAAGACCTTCTCAAACTCCTCGTACGGCGGGTTCTCGCCAAAGGGTGCCTTTATGCGGATCGCCTGCCCGCCCCAGCTGTCTATGAGGTCTGCAAGGCGCGTGGAAAACTCGCCGTTGACTGGGATGACTGCCTTGTCGCCCTTTTTAATCAGGTTGACCACCGATGCCTCGACCGCGCCGGTGCCAGAGGTAGTGAGCAGAACAATGTCTCCAGTGGTCTGAAAAACCTTCTGGGTCTTTTCAAATATCTCCTTGTACAGTGCGCGAAAATCGTCGCTCCTGTGGTTTATCACAGGCGCCAGCATGGCATTCATAACCCTGTTGGGCACGTTTGTAGGACCGGGGAGCATAACGAGGTATTCCATGAGCGGGTGAAATGGCGCGCTGGCCGATATTTAAATCAACAAGGCATTAGCTAGCCGGTAAAGTGCGTGTATGTGTATATGTACCTGCAATATTAGGTCCGTCAACGTATATCTCTCTGACTGGATTAACCGGCTCCTTTGTTGTCGGCCTGCATTCTATATATCTCCACAAAATGATTTTATTGATTGGTTAGTACCTTGTGCTCAAAAGAACAAGATGGATATCAATAACGCCGAAAACCGTAACTCATTAGATAAAGAAATCCCAACCATATTCCTGTGATAAGCAACAATAAGGAATGCCGTCTGAAGCGACGCAATATTGTTGTTCAAAAAAGAGGTGGCAATTACTAGCCATGTCCGACTCATCCTCACCATCATCTTCTGATAAAAAAGGCGACAGCAAGGCAAGCCTGAAGGTGGCAGAGGCAGACGCACGGGACGTCGGAAGGCGGATCGCAAGGATAGATCCAAAAGTGGCCGCAAGGCTCGGCATAACGACCGGCGACGCGCTGGAAATCCTATCGCCTTCCAGCAAAAGAAAGACCACCGTCCTCAGCTGGCCTGCATACCAGAGGGACACCGGTAAAGAGCTAGTAAGGATCGATGGCTATGCCCGGAACAAGCTTGGCGTGGGCATTGGCGACTCGGTTGATATCAAAAGAGTGGAAGCGAGGGCTGCCCAGAGCGTCGCACTTGCTCCCACCGAGCCCTTGCGCATCCTGGGCGCAGAAGACTACCTGGCAGGGTTCTTGCAGGGGCAACTCGTTACCAAGGGAGACACTATCCCGCTCAGCATCATGGGGCAGAGGGTCGACCTCGTTGTCATTTCTACGAACCCATCCGGGCCGGTCATAATAGAGTCTTCTACCGAGGTGTCGGTGTCGGAGGAGAGCGCCAAGGCAGCCGACGCGGCCAAGGAAGCCAGCCTTCCTGCAATCACCTACGAGGACGTTGGCGGCCTCAGAGATGAAGTGACCAAAGTGAGAGAGATGATAGAGCTCCCCCTGCGTCACCCAGAGCTGTTCAGGAGGCTCGGCGTCGAGGCTCCAAAGGGCGTCATACTCCACGGCCCACCTGGCACGGGAAAGACGCTCTTGGCAAAGGCAGTGGCCAACGAGACCAACGCCAACTTTTACTCGATAGGAGGCCCGGAGATAATGAGCAAGTTCTACGGGGAGAGCGAAGAGCGCCTTCGAAGCATCTTCCAGGAGGCACAAAAGAACGCCCCGTCGATTATTTTCATAGACGAGCTGGATTCCATCGCTCCAAAGAGGGAGGAGGTCAGCGGCGAGCTTGAGCGCAGAGTGGTGGCGCAGCTGCTGTCGCTCATGGACGGGCTTGCATCCCGGGGCAAGGTGGTGGTCATCGGGGCCACGAACAGGATAAACGCAATCGACCCCGCACTCAGGCGCCCTGGCAGGTTTGACAGGGAGATAGAGATAGGCGTGCCCGACAGGGACGGACGGCTTGAGGTGCTGCAGATCCACACAAGGGGCATGCCGCTTGACAAGGACGTGGACCTGGAAAAGCTCGCCGACATCTCGCACGGGTTTGTCGGCGCCGACCTGCAAGCGCTGGCTAAGGAGGCCGCAATGCGTGCCCTGCGCCGAGTCCTGCCGGAAATCGATGTTTCTGCAGAGAGCATCCCGGGCGAAACGCTGAACAAGATTATCGTAAAGATGCAGGATTTCCTTGACGTGGCAAAGGAGATGGAGCCCTCTGCTATGAGGGAGGTTTTTGTGGAAATCCCTGACATCCAGTGGGCAGACGTTGGCGGTCTGGGAGACATCAAGCAAGAACTCCAAGAGGCCGTGGAATGGCCGTTACAATATCACGGGCTTTTCACATACGCCGACGCGGAACCTCCAAAGGGCATCCTGATGTATGGGCCGCCTGGCACCGGCAAGACACTCTTGGCAAAGGCGGCTGCAAACGAAAGCGAGGCCAACTTTATCAGCATAAAAGGGCCGGAACTTTTGAGCAAGTGGGTAGGCGAGTCGGAAAAAGGCGTTAGGGAGATATTCAGAAAGGCGAGGCAGGCTTCGCCGTGCATAATATTCTTTGACGAAATAGACGCCATTGCCCCCGTCAGGGGTGGGGATTTTGGCAATTCGCATGTCACCGAGAGGGTGATAAGCCAGCTGCTGACGGAGCTTGACGGGCTGGAGATACTGACTAACGTCGTGGTGATAGCCGCCACGAACCGGCCAGACATAATAGACTCTGCTCTCCTCCGTCCCGGCAGGTTTGATAGGTTGTTGTAC
>DASZTR010000119.1:0-10637 GCA_035547955.1 Nitrososphaera sp.
TAACGACGGTGAACAGAGGGAATCAGGACGTGCAAATAACCGGCACCGCCCAGACCAAGGGCAGCCCCTTGGAGGTCTCTGGGGCGCTCATGCTGGCTGTCACGGGCGTCGTCGTAATCGGCCTGGGCCTGCGCTTCAGGACACGCTAATATCAGAGCTAGAACTCTGCCTTTTTGTACGAGCCGATGATCTTCAGGTACGAAGTCTTGTCCTTTATTGCCTCTAGCACCTGCTTTACAGGCGCGTCGCCGGCGTGCCCTTCAAAATCGACGTAAAAGTTGTATTCCCACGGCGTCTCTTTTGTAGGCCGCGACTCTATCTTTGTGAGGTTCAGGCTTCTCGACGCAAACTCGCCGAGGATACCAAAGAGCGCGCCCGGCACGTGTTTTACCGAGAATATTATAGACGTCTTGTAGTAGCTCTGCTGTCGGCTGCTGCCGTTCATTATTGTTGTTGTTGTTTTTGCTTTCCTGTCGTCTTTGTAGTCAGGCAGCGCAAGCACCAAAAAGCGAGTGTAGTTGCTCTTCCTGTCCTCGATGCCCTCTTCCAGTATCTCCATCCCGTACAGCTCGGCCGCGCGCCTGCTAGCTATTGCAGCTGCATCTCTTGCGCCCTGCTCCTTTACCATCTTTACAGAGCCAGCGGTGTCGTACGCCGGCACCGGCTCTATCCCCTTCTTTTGCAGGTATTGCCTGCACTGGCCAAGGGCCTGCGGGTGTGAATATGCGCGCTTTATCTCGCTTATCCTGATATCTCTGCCGGCGATGAGGCAGTGGTGCACCCTATGGTACACTTCGCCTGTCGCCTTTAGCCGCGTCTGCATCAAAAGGTCATATACCTCCGGCACGCTCCCTTCGATGGAATTTTCGACCGGTATCACTGCATAGTCAACTTGTTTTTTTTCAGCCGCAGAAAAAGCCTCTGCAAACGATTTGCAGGGGACAAGCGTAATGGCGGTGGTATCTACAGAAGAAGAAGTAGAAGTAGAAGAAGAAGTAGAGGCGAAATACTGGAGAGCGGCCATCTCGCTAAATGCCCCGCGCTCTCCCTGGAAGGCTACGCTTACAGAGGCGGCAGCGGGGGGCATGCCCTATCTATTTGCCGCCTGCCCTGAATATCTGCCGGAACGTCTCTTTGCCGTAGTCGTTCGTCAGCTTGCGTGGCTCCCATGCCCCGCACTCGATGCACTTGACCGTGTCGTTCACCTTGACCGTGTCGCCACCGCACATGAAGCAGGTGGTGTAAAGCACGCCAAACTCTCTTTCTGCTATCGTCATGTGCACCGTAGAGTTGAGCAGGCTCGACACCCTGCCCCGGATGATGTCTCCGGTGCGAAAGATCGGCCTCTCGCGCCTATCGCGGCCACCTCCGCCCCCGACCCTCATGGAGGCAATAGCCGAGAACCCCGCGCTGGACATGACCCCGTTTATGTACAGCACTTTGACGGATATCATGCTGGCAAATATCATTTCCACGTATCCTACAAGAATGTCGCCTATCTTGGGCATCATCGGCGCGTTTTTCGGCTCTATCTTTACTACGCGCCTTTTCAAGTCGATGGCCTTTGTGCCTATTGCTGCTGACCTTATCGTGCCATCCTCCGTAAGGTACGTGTTCTTGCCGCCCTCAAACTCTTCAATGGAGGCGACCTGCTCGCCCGGCAGTATCATCATCACGGTTGCTTTATTATTTATACCATCATTTTCTTTCTTGCTACTCAATTCGGTTTTGCTTACGTGTGGCAAGTTATAACTGTTTATGGGCGTAAAATATGCAAAATTTTTACAATCTATGGTTGAAAGGTTGTGTGTTTCTTACAGAGGGTGGTGGGCGAAAGATAATAAAGGTATAAAGAGCAGTATCGTCAAGGTGTTAGTGTGAGCCAGAATACTCTATCCTTAAAGGTTCTTGAAGCATATACCCGAGACGTAGGCAGGGGCGTAGCAAGGATCGACTATGACTCTATGGACTCTCTCGGAGCATCAACTGGCGACGTTATTGAGATAAGGGGCAAGCGCAGGACGGTCGCCAAATGCTTACCGCTTTACCCGTCTGACGAAGGCAAGGGCATTATCCGCGTCGACGGACTTGTGCGAAACAACGCCGGCATCGCAATTGGCGACACGGTGACTGTGAAAAAGATAAAGGCAGTCCCGGCAGAGAAGGTAATAGTCGCCCCGCTGGAGGCAATCCCACCGATTGACGAGCGCTACCTTGCAGACGCGCTTGAAAGCGTACCGCTCATCAAGGGCGACAACGTGATGGTGCCGTACTTTGGAGGCAGGCTGACATTCCAGGTGATTGGAGTCACGCCGGCAGCAGACGCGGTGCTTGTAACTCAAAAGACGATATTCCACATTGCTGAGAAGGGCGAGACCATGAGGGGCGTCCCGCAGGTCACATACGAGGACATTGGCGGACTCAAGGAAGAGATCCAAAAAGTCCGCGAGATGATAGAGCTCCCTCTCAGGCACCCAGAGATATTCGAGAAACTGGGCATCGAAGCTCCAAAGGGCGTACTGCTGTACGGCCCGCCTGGAACAGGCAAGACGCTGCTTGCCAAGGCGGTGGCAAACGAGAGCAACGCTCACTTTATCTCCATCTCTGGCCCGGAGATCATGAGCAAGTTCTATGGCGAGTCCGAGGCGAGGCTCCGCGAGATATTCAAGGAAGCAAAGGAAAAGGCACCTTCCATCATATTCATCGACGAGATCGACTCCATTGCTCCAAAGAGGGAAGAAGTGACCGGCGAAGTCGAAAGGCGCGTCGTGTCGCAGCTCTTGTCGCTGATGGACGGCCTTGAAGCGAGGGGCAAGGTAATAGTCATTGCCGCGACCAACAGGCCAAACGCAATCGACCCCGCACTCAGGCGCCCCGGCAGGTTCGACAGGGAGATAGAGATCAAGGTTCCTGACAAGCGCGGCAGACTGGAGATACTCCAGATACACACGCGCAACATGCCGCTTGAAACCGACGTAGATCAGGACAAGATAGCTGGCATCACGCACGGCTTTGTCGGCGCGGACCTAGAATACCTGTGCAAGGAGGCCGCGATGAAGTGCCTCCGCAGACTGCTGCCGGAACTTAACCTGGAGGACGAAAAGCTGTCGCCGGACGTGCTCAACAAGCTCATCGTGACCATGTCGGACTTTGAAAACGCCGTCAAGGAGGTAATGCCGTCTGCCATGAGAGAAGTCTACCTGGAATCACCTGACATCCCGTGGACCGCCATAGGCGGCCTTGACGAGGTCAAGCGCGAGCTCCAGGAGGCTGTGGAATGGCCGCTGCGCTACCCTGACTTGTACACAAAGCTCGGGCACACCATGCCAAAGGGTATACTGATGCACGGGCCGTCTGGCACGGGCAAGACCATGCTCGCAAAGGCGGTGGCAACGGAATCGGAGGCCAACTTTATCAGCGTCCGCGGACCGGAGCTCCTGAGCAAGTGGGTCGGCGAGTCGGAGCGGGGTATACGCGAGATATTCCGTCGCGCAAGGCAGGCCGCTCCGTGCGTTGTGTTCTTTGACGAAATAGACTCTATCGCCCCGACAAGGGGGATGGGAGGCGACAGCATGGTGACAGAGCGCGTCGTGTCGCAGTTGCTGACAGAGCTTGACGGCATACAGGCGCTTTCCGGAGTGGTCGTAATAGCGGCGACAAACAGGGCCGATATCATCGACCCTGCTCTGCTGCGCCCCGGCAGGTTCGACAAGATAGTCTTTGTTCCGATGCCGGACAAGCCGACGAGGCTCAAGATACTGGAAATCCACGCCAAGAAAAAGCCAATCGGCCCGGACGTCGACCTTGCCAAAGTCGCCGAGCTGACCGACGGCTTTAGCGGCGCAGACACGGGCTCTGTGGTAAACACCGCAGTTTCGCTCGTACTGCACGAGTACCTTGCGAAATATCCGACGCCGGAAGAGGCTGCCAAGCACGCCCCTGAAGCACACGTAATGATGCGCCACTTTGAAGAGGCCATCAAGAAGATAAAGACACAGCGCGAAGGCAAGCCCGGCGAAAAAGTCACGGTGCCATACTACCGCTAGTCACTGCGTCTAGCGGCGGCGCGCCCGCGCACACACGCGTGCACGCGCACCTGCAAAAGCCTTTGCTTTTTTCCTTCTTTTTTTCATTTTTGTCGTTGTCATTCTGAAAAATCGTTTTTCTACTTCTTCCTGCCGTGACGAAAAAAATATCTCTGTAGTTGATATCGTGCTGTCACCTTTGTGTGTGTCTGCGCGTACATGCATGCATGTATATGTGTGTGCGCGCATGTGTGTGCGCGTGCGTGCATGCACGCGCGCATATGCGCCCAAAAAAATTTTTTTTAAAAAAAATTTTTTCCGGCGCGCCGGCGCGAATTTTTCCGCGAAATTTCGGGGCAATGTTTTTAAAGTAATGGTTTATTGATAATAGCAGAATTAGCAAGAATTGGCAGAAAATACACAAGTCCAGCTTGTACCGAAACAAACCTCTGCACTGCTGAATCGTTTTGCAACGCCCCTAGATGTCAAGACCCTTGTGGCGCAATATGGCACCCCTCTCTATCTCGTAGACGAGGACACATTGCATGCCAAGGCTCGCGAGCTCCAGAGAGCCTATTCCAAGTTCAAGGGCCCGGTAAAGGTGGCGTATTCAATCAAGGCCAACTTTTCACCTGCCATAGTCCGCGCCTTCATGAAGGACGGGCTCACCTTCGACCTGACGTCGCTTGGCGAGCTCCACTTTATCAAGCAATGCAAGGCCGACCCTGAAAACGTCATCTATACCAGCGTCACGGAGGAGGCGGAGGAGTACGCAGAGGTGCTAAAGAGCGGGGTGCGCAGGATTGTAGTCAGCTCGCACAAGGGCATGATGAACCTCGCGCTTGCAGCAGGAAAGGTGGGTGTGCGCCCGCTGACCATGATAAGGGTCAATCCCGAGGTCGCAACCGACGCCAAGGTCCGCGCCTCGTACAAGAACGGCAAGTTCGGAGTCCCATTCAACGGAGGCACCATCGACAGCGCGACCAAGATGGTAAAGTACCTGATGGGTAGCGACCTCTTGAAATTCGAGGGCTTTCACTTCCACCTGGGATCGCAGATAACTGACTTTTCTTGCTACACGCATGCGCTGGACAAGATGGACGCCTTTATGACCAAGATGAAAAAAGAGTACCCAAGCTTTCAGGTCAACACCTTTGACATTGGCGGAGGGACTCCTGTGTTTTATAACGACCCCGTGCCGACGCCGGCAGAGATGGCCCAGAATCATCTTGCAAGGCTCAACTTGCTTGCCGAAACGCACGGCATATTCACGTTGATGATAGAGTCAGGCCGCTTTTTGGTAGCCGAGTCCTCAATCTTGGTATCTAGGATAGTGAACACCAAAGAATACAACGAACACAAGATAGTAATAGTCGACGCCGGCTACCACATACTCCTCGACGCGGCTCTGTTGAAGCAGGAATACCCGCAGGAAGTCATCCCTGTCGTAGACAGCCAGGACAGGACGACCGGCCTTGCGACGCCTGCTACTACCGCTGCTGCTGCCGCCAAGAACACTCACCTTGCAGGAAGGCTGTGCGATACGTACGATGTCTTTCCGCTCTCAAAGGCGTCTGATGTCTCTTGCGCAGACGTGGGCAACTATGTCTCGTTTTACAACGTCGGCGCCTACTCTGTAGTGTTCAACATGCCGTTCCACTGCCAGACCAAGCCTCCCGTGGTAATGAAGGACAGCGACGGCAAGTACAGACTGGTCAGGAAGGGCACGACTTATGAGCAGCTGTTTGTCGAAGAGGGCGGCGACATACTATAGTAACAATATATATTTATAGTGTAAAAAAATTCTTGCCGCTCTCTACAAGGCGGGGAGAGCAAAAGAACACAACCATCATATTTTAGAACCTTTTTTTGTGTTTTTATAACAATGCAAAAAACCCGTGCTCATATTTTTGTGACCGGCAAGGTCCAAGGCGTCTATTTCAGGCAGAACACGCAGGTGACCGCAAGAGAGCATGGCGCCACAGGCTGGGTGCGCAACCTGCCTGACGGCCGGGTGGAGGCAGTCATCGAAGGCGACGACGCGGCGGTAAGGAGCGTGGTAGATTGGTGCCGCCACGGTCCGCCTGCTGCGAGGGTCGACGACATTGAAGTAAAATATGAAAACTATGTCGGCAAATTTGCAAGCTTTGAAGTGACGGGCTAGTTAGCGGATATTTTCGTACGCCTCTGCTATCGCCTTTTTCGCCTGCTCGGCCTCTTCCTGTGTCCTGACGATAAACCGCGCGGGCGGCGACTGGCGGCCTCCTGACTTTGTTTCGATTATTAGGTGGTCGCCTGCCGGCTCGATGTCGAGAAAAGTGCGAAACGTCAACGTCTTGGCGTAAACCACCCTGTGCGGCCTTACCTCCTCTATCATGCTTGGGCCAAGCGACAGGACAAACCTGCGCAATTCCAACATGATGCTTTTTGCCGGCTCTTGTAGTCCTGTAAGGTGATGCTCAAACGGAGGGTGCCCGCCTCCGCCAGATGAAGAAGGCAGAAATCCGAGATTATTCACATATCCTCACCCTGACTCCGTTCCTCTTCAAGTATTTCTTTACCTTGTCGACTGTACTCTTTTCATAGTGGAATATCGAGGCCGCAAGCGCCGCATCGACGTCGGCCTTGCTAAACACGTCGCGCATGTGTCGCGCGCTGCCACATCCGCCAGAAGCAATTACAGGTATGCTCGCCGCCTTGCATATGGCCCTTGTCAGCTCGATGTCGTAGCCGTTTTCGGTGCCGTCGGCGTCAATGCTTGTCAGGAGGATTTCGCCGGCGCCCCTTGACTCTACCTCTTGTGCCCAAGCTACCGCGTCAAGGCCGGTCCCTTCCTTACCCCCGTATATCATGACCTCAAACCAGTACTTTCCTTTTTTCTTGTCCCGGAAGATATGCTTGCCCTTGCATTCTCCTTCCTTATCTCCATCTGCGCTTTTGTTGGTACTGCTACTGGTACTACTGTTGTTATTCTTGTTCTTGCGGTAGCGCCGTTTGGCGTCTATTGCGACTACCACGCACTGCTTGCCAAAAATCTCCATCAGCTGCGTTATCAGCTCCGGGCCCTTTACCGCCGCGGTGTTTATCGATACCTTGTCGGCCCCTGAAAGAAGTATTCCCCGGGCGTCTTCTAATTTCTTGATGCCTCCGCCCACAGTGAACGGGATGTCTATTACGCTTGCCACTTTGCGCACCACGTTCTTCATCGTATCGCGCCCCTGCTGCGACGCCGTGATGTCAAGGAACACTAGCTCGTCTGCGCCCTGCTCGCTGTACTTTTTTGCCAGCTCCACGGGGTCGCCGGCGTCCTTGACATCTGCAAAGTGCACGCCCTTGACTACGCGGCCGTTGTCCACGTCGAGGCACGGTATTATGCGCTTTGCAAGCGTCATGATGCCATCGCCTTTGCCCTCTCTATTGAGACCTTGCCGTCGTACATGGCCTTGCCGAGTATCACCGAGGAGCAACCGATGCTCCGTACTCTTATCACATCCTCAAGGCTAGAGATGCCGCCGCTTGCGATTATCTTTGCCTTGGAGTTGAATGCCACCGCGTCCGCAAGCGTCTGGACGTCCGGGCCTGCAAGAGTCCCGTCACGCTCGATGCTCGTGAGCAAAAAGTCCTCGACGCCCATTGCTACAAACTGCGATATCGCATCGTTGACCTTGACGCCAGCGGATTCTTTCCAGCCCTTTACCATGATCGTCCCGTTGGCCTGGTCTATTGAAATTACGACCCTGCCGGGGTGCTTTTTGGCAAGCTTTTTCACCGCTTCCGGGTCGCTGTATGCCATCGTGCCTATTACTACCCTCGAGGCGCCTTTTTTCTCAAGCGCCTCCTTTGCGGCTTCTGGCGACCTAATGCCGCCTGCGACCTCTACCGGCGTTTTCACAGCTGATATCACTCTGGCTATCGCGTCTGCGTTACTCCCCGTGCCAAACGCCGCGTCTAGGTCGACTACGTGGAGCATGTCGGCGCCTGCGGCCTCCCATTTCCTTGCCATCTCTGCCGGGTCGTTCCCGTACACGACCTTATTCTGGGCGTCGCCCTTGACGAGCCTCACCACCATTCCACTCATGATGTCTATAGCCGGGATGATCTTCATTTTTTCCTGCCGTCTCCCTTTTTCTGCGGCTTGGCTTGCTTCTGCTTCTTCTGCTGCTGTTGTTGTCTTTCTTCTCCTTCTCCGTCTCCTTCTCTTCCTTCTCCTCCTCTGCACATCAAAAGAAAGTTCTTGATCATCCTGGCGCCTACATCGCCGGACTTTTCAGGGTGGAACTGGACGCCTATCAGGTTACCCTTTTCGACCACCGCCGGGACCGTCGTGCCGTAATCAGATGATGCCACGACCAGCTTTTTGTCAGCCGGCGCCGTCTTGTACGAGTGGACAAAATATGCCCACGAGTCGTCCTTGACGCCCTTGAGGAACCTGCTCTTGGACTTGCCCTCTTTCGTTATCTTTAGGTTGTTCCAACCCATGTGCGGCACCTTGACCTTGCCTTTTGGGAGCATCACTACGTCGCCGTCCAGTATCTTTAGCCCTTCCCGCTTGCCCTCCTCGCTCCTGTTAAACAGCATCTCCATGCCGAGGCATATCCCCATCACCGGCATCCCCCTCTCGATGGCCGCGCCAAGGTTCTTGGCGCCCTTCTCTATGGACTTTATCGCTGGGTCAAAGTTGCCCACGCCGGGGAGCACCAGGCCGTCGTATTTGTCCAGGCTGTCCATGTCGTATATGATGTCGACCTTTTCTGCGCCGTTTCTCTCCAACGCGGATTTCAGGCTGAACAGGTTCCCCGCGCCATAATCAAATATCGCTATTTTTGTACTGCTAGTCATCGTGTTCTTCACATCGCGCCCTTGGTGCTTGGCACACCTCTCCTCCTGCCGTCGATGCTTGCCGCAGTCCTGAGTGCAAGCGCAAACGCCTTGAGCGCGGCCTCGACCTTGTGGTGGTCGTTGTCGCCGTACTTTACCACCATGTGTGTGCACGCGTTGAGCCCCTGCAGGAGCGACCTGCAAAAGTGCTCAAGGTCTTCCCTCGGAATACCCTCTATGCTTGCGCGCTCTAGCTTGATGTCTATATTGTGGTACTGGCGCTTGACCAGGTCGATTGCGACAAAAGCCAGCGCCTCGTCCATAGGCACCATCGCGTCCCCAAACCTCACTATCCTTGCCCTGTCGCCAAGCGCCTTGTCTATTGTCTGCGCAAGAGCGATGGCAACGTCCTCTGCTAGGTGGTGTACGATCTCGTCGTTTGACTTGCCCACAAGCGCAATGTCGATCATGGAGTGCTTGCCTATCGAGGTTATGAGGTGGTCGATGAACGGCAGGCCCGTCTTGACCTTGGTTTCGCCGGTGCCGTCAATGTTGACCTCTACTGTAACCTCTGTTTCTTTTGTGACGCGCTCGACTCTAGCCTTCCTTGTATCAGGAGGAGAAGGTGGGGCCAACTACAGTGTCTAGGCTGGCTTTACTTTATTTATTAGTAGCTTTGGCAACAGGTCGACGTTCTTTGCCACCGCTTCAGCACCACTTTCTCTGAAAAGCTTGAGGGTCTTGGCCGGCTCTGGGGAAAAGCCATAGATCCCGACAAACGTTATAGGCAGTCCTGTTTCCTTTTGAGCCCTGCGGGCCATCAGCATGTCCTCTGCCGAGTCGCCGCAGTAAAGCACGTTTTTGGCGCCCATCGCCTTCATAGCCCTTTTTGCAGCGTAGGGGTTTGGCTTGGCGTACTCCCTCCTTTCGTCCTCCAGGAACACGCAGGCGTCAATGTCAAAATACGGCATCACCGGCTCCAGTGAATATTCAGCCGCAAGCCTGCTCCTGCCGGATACTATTGCAAGCCTGCCACCAAACTTTTTGTGCAAAACCTTCATCGTCGTTTTGCTCACCACGAGCTTGTCGTTGTCGATGAGCGGTTTTTTTGTATCGCTGCAGTATTTCGGCTCAAGGCCGCCGTTTTGCTTTTTGAAAAGTGCCGGCCCGTAAAACAGCTCATCAAACACCCTGCCGATGTAGCTGTCTTTGACAGGCGCAGGATACGCGAGCATTTCCTTGGTTTTAGAGACATCAAATTTTTCTTTTTCAGACAGGAACCTCTCAACGGACTTTATCCCCGTCTCGTCCGCGTTGGCTGCCACCTCCATCAAAAAACTGCGCGCGCCGGCGACAGACATTGTTGTTTTTGCTGTTTTTGCTGCTGTTGCTGTTGTCGTTTTTTTCTTTATCCTGTTGTCCTGCCGCGCTCTGGCAAAAAGAAGCGCGGCAAGTGCGATGGCATAGCTCGTGTCGGTGTCGTTGTTAAAGCCGCCGCTCTGCCTGAACTTTAGTATCAGCCGGTCTGTTACAAGGCCGCGCATGTCTTTTATCCCGGACTGCGCAAGCACGAAATTGACCGTCTTTTTTATCGCCTCGTTGTACGACCTGCGTATGTCGACTAGCACGCCGTCGATGTCAAACAGCGCGCAGTCAAACGATGTCCTCATTGTCGTCGTCATCATAAGCCTGCGACAGCCTCTTGTACGCACCCTAGGAACCTGTCGTTCATTTCCCTTGTGCCAATTGTGACGCGCATGCAACCATAGTGCCCCAAGACTGTGCCGAGCATCT
>DASZTR010000120.1:0-8284 GCA_035547955.1 Nitrososphaera sp.
CGTCGATGTGACAAAGGCTTAAAATTGTAGACACGGTAGGATACTACGGGAAACACATGAACTATTTCCAGCGAGGGATCCTCATCTCCGAGCCAGCTCAGAGGCTATCGACGGGCTATCTGATACTGACGCTCGGTGTCCTTATGGCGATATCAGGGGGCACATGGGATGTCTCGAACCATCTGCTGAACAAGCCGGAGACGTTCTTTTCGCCTCCGCATGCCGTGCTCTATTCGGGAGCGGGGACTGCAGTGTTTGGCGCTGCGCTGGTGCTGTCTGCTTCTCGCGCGGCTAGGAAGATAGAGTGGCCCGCCAAGCTTGCCATTACCGGGATCGTGTTCCTGATGGTCGCCGGCCCCGTGGACTTTTGGTGGCACTCGCTCTTTGGCCTTGACGGACTCCTCAGCCCGCCTCACGCTGTCCTTGTAAGCGGCATGGTGACAAGCGGCATCGGCTCCATGACAGGCATAATATACGCGTGGCCAAGGGCTGCAGACCGCAGGTCGCTCCCAAGGGCGCTGTTGGTATTAGGCATGCTGCCCGTATGGTTGGCTGCCGCGGGTTCGATACACATGTTCTCGTTGCCGTTTTCGCACACGGGCTTTTTCAACTTTGATCCGCAACCGCAGGCGGGTGCGCTCCTTGCCACGCTGGGCTTCCCGCTTGTGACCGCCGCAATCATGGTCGCTGCGTCGAGCCTTGCAGGCAAAAAGTTTGGCGTTGTCTCATCCCTTGCCGGCGCGTTCGTCTTTGTCGGCGCGTTGACGTCGATAGTGCCCAATGAGGCACTCTGGTCCACGATCCCATTCTACGCGTCCGTCATGGTGCCCCTTGTCGCGGTGGACGCCATACTGTCGTACTGGAGATCCAAGGGTGCGATATTTTTGGCAGGCGCGATTGCAGGGGTCTCGTTTTTCGTGCTCTACTATCCCCTGATAACGCACACGTACAACGAAATAATGATGCCAGGCAGGGCGGTGTGGGCAAGCCTCACTGCGATAATCTATTTCCAGATGGCACCGGCGGTATTCCCGCTCGTCGCTGCGCCAGCTGCGGCTATGGGCATCCTTGGAGCCATAATTGGCCAGAAGATGGCTACAAGGGCAGAGATTGCGCTCCTGAAATGACATAAAAGAAGAAAGAGCGCGGAGCACATAGTAGTATACTACAAAAACGAGTGGTTGCTGATCGACCACACATACATACATACACAAACACAACTACATACGTATATGCGGCGTGAAACCATGCGATGGCAGCACAAGGAGAAAGGAGAAATAACAATAATAACAAAAACAGCGCCAAACTGGCGCTGGAGCGGATAAAAAAGCTCAAGATAGTGCTTGCGCTGACTTCAGGCTATCTCGTAGCAGAGGTTGTCGGCGGCCTGCTCACCAACAGCCTTGCGCTGCTTGCAGATGCGGGCCACATGCTCACCGACGTAGGCGGCCTGACCCTGGCGCTCTTTGCCATCAGCTACGCCCGCAGGCCAGCCACACCGCAGAGGACATACGGCTTTTACAGGATGGAGATACTCGCCTCGCTCGCAAACAGCATAGTCCTGGTGCTCCTGTCGATATACATCCTGTACGAGGCGTACTGGCGTATTTTCCAGCCCCCCGCAGTCCAGAGCCTGTCCATGATAATAGTGGCAGCAGTTGGCCTTGCGGTCAACCTAGCGGGGATACGGTTGATAACGACAGGTGAAGAGAAGGGAGGAGGCCACTTGCACGGCCTTCACGACGAAGAGGACCACAATCACCACCACTACCACACTCACCACGAACCTTCTCCTCACTATTCAAGCGAGCGACAACAACAACATGATGATGACCATGACAATGAAAAAAGAGAAGAGGAAAAAAGCCTGAACATAGAGGGCGCACGCCTGGAGCTTTTCTCCGACATGTTAGGATCGATTGGCGTGATTGCCGCCGGTGTCATAATAATGGCGACAGGGTTCTACCTGGCTGATTCGATAGCCAGCATCGGCCTGGCAGTGTTCATCCTCCCAAGGACGTGGTCCCTGCTCAAAAAGTCGGTCCACATCCTGATGGAGGGGGTTCCAAGCAGCATATCATACGAGGAAGTGAAAAACGCGATCCTGGAGATAAGGGGCGTGACCGGAGTATTTGACATGCACATTTGGACAATAACATCGGGCATCAACGCCCTGTCCGCGCACGTAGTAGTGATAGACGCAGGGCTCAGATCGCACGATGCAGTACTGCAGGAGATAAACTCGCTCCTTGAAAAGCGCTTCAAGATCACCCATGCCACCATCCAGATAGAAAGATATCATTCGTCCGAATCAGACAACATGCTTTAGATTGTTTTTTTTTGATTTTATTCTATTTTTTTCCGCAGGTTGCAGAACACAGAGGACACAACAGAGAGAGATTCTTCTTCTTGTCAAAAAATAGCAATACACAACAAGCGAGGGAGAAAGAAGGTGGAGCTGTTGTTGTTGATGATGATGATTTTATGGCGTGCCACAGTTTGTGTGTGTGTATACATTTACATATTTTTAGTCAAACACGTGCAGCCCGCCGACCATCGACATCAGCACCACAACTACGATTATTATCAGCCCAATCACCAAGCCGACTGCAAGGAGCGACATGTCGTCCATCTGGATCTGGATTTGATTCAGCATAGCCGAGAAATTCTGCGCGTCAAAAAGTGACTGTATGAACGCCGGGTTGATGAGGAAGGCAGACGCAGGCATGAACCTTGTAGCCCTGGGCTTTACTTAAGCATTACGTCCTTTGCCGATCTTTGGCATTTTGCTTAAATTCCCGGCAGAAAACTCACTCCTGCAAGCAAGTAAAAAAACCATGCAGGACAACAACATCAATAATAATAATAACAATAACAACAACGGCTATCCGTACAGGGTATTAAGCTATGGAAAGGACGACAAAAGCTCTGCCGTCCTGTACCTCAAGGATTGCATCGCAGGATTTAACGACGATATCAGAGAAGGGTCGGTGGACGCCGTCATCACGTCGCCGCCGTACAACATCGGCGTTGGCTACAACTCGTACCGCGACAACCTGCCCCGCGAAAAATACCTTGCATGGATTGAAGAAGTCGGCGTCGCGGTAAAGAGGGCGCTGGCAGACGACGGTTCATTCTTCCTCAACATAGGCAACAGGCCAAAGGACCAGTGGATCGCGTGGGACGTCGCCTCTGTCATGCGCAGGCACTTTGCCCTGCAGAACGTCATAACATGGGTCAAGTCGATTGCGATTGGCAAGGCAGACGTAGGCGACTATCCTGGGATAGCCGGCGACATTGCCGTGGGTCACTTCAAGCCTGTCGCCAGCGAGCGCTTTCTCAACGACTGCTACGAGTACATATTCCATTTTACGAAAAACGGCGACGCCCGGCTGGACAAGCTCGCGGTCGGGATCCCGTACCAGGACAAGAGCAACATCGGCAGGTGGAAGAAGGCAAATCAGGATAGGCGCGACCGGGGAAACACGTGGTTCATACCGTACGAGACGATACAGAGCAGGAAGGACAGGCCGCACCCTGCGACGTTTCCGGCAAGGCTGCCAGAGATGTGCATCAGGCTGCACGGCCATGCCAGGCTTGTAGCCGACCCTTTTACTGGCATCGGCTCGACCGCGCTTGCCGCAAAAAGGCTTGGAGTTTCCTTTGTCGGGTTTGAGATAGATAAGGGCTACCTTGACGAGGCGATAGCCCGGCTTATTGCTTTGTAGCCGAGATCATCATTACGGGGTTGCGCGCGAGCATCATGGTGCCCGTCGTGACCTTGCGCGCCTTTGCAATCGTCACCTGCGTAACGTCGACATCCTTGAGACCCATCTCGCTGACTGCGGCAAGGGCCTGGTACGTCGTCTCTATCAGTATCGTATCGATTACGATCCTGCCCCCTTTTTTCAGCCTGTCCACAGACAGCTGTATCACCTGCCTTGCATCGCCCCACGTTCCCCCAACCACCACAGCGTCGACCTGGGGCAGCGTTGGCAGTACGTCCTGTGCCTTTCCAAGGATTACCTGCGCGGCCACGCCAAACCGGGCAAGGTTTTTTTTCGTCAGCTCGACCGCGTTGTTGTCAAAGTCGATGCCGTATACCTGTCCCCCTCCTTTTGTCTGCAAGCACAGTTCGACCGTGATGCTCCCGCTGCCGCACCCCACGTCAATGGCGGAATAGCCTTTCTTTAGCCGGAGCTTGCTGATCGCAAGGGCGCGCACGTCCTCCTTTGTTATCGGGACTTCTTCTGTCCGCTCGAAAAGCTCGTCAGGGATGCCGGGCGTGTCATAATCCCACAACAGCAATACTTGGGCGTTACAAAAACCCGCTATTTATTTTAGAATGGTGGACTGGTGTAGCGCGGTGTAGACTATGATCATCGCCAGCAAGTTCATAAAGATGAAAGGCACAAGGCCGTCATAGCCGGCTTTTTTCTGCAGTTCCTTTGGCATGCCCTTTGAAAGCATCCTGCCGATGACGAGTGAGATGAGGAAGAACGCGATGGCGATGCCTAGCGCCATGCCGATTGCCGTGTTTTGATCCGTGCCAGGGGCTATGCTAAGACCGGCCACTGCGCCGGCGATTATGCCCAGCACAATGCGCATATAGTAGACTCTTTCCAGCGCCACGCTCGGAAATGTGGTTGACTAGGCCGGTAAAATGCCTTGCGGCTAGCCCCAGCCCATCTTGTGCTTGTAGTAGCTGGCCAGCTTGGCGTGCTTCATCCTGTCGCCGGCGTTCTCTGCCTTGTCCATCTTGCGCAGGTGCGTCCTGAACTGGTAGAGGTCACACATGCAGACGCCGGTCACTGGCTTGTACTTTACTCTGGATACTTCGTGCTTTTTGTGGCTGGAGTACATTATCGCCAGCTTGGGCACGAGCTTGCTTGCGATTATTCCCCCGATGGAAACATACAGGGCCGGCCCCGTCGCAAACGCGTGGTATGGGTTTATGCCTGCCGACTGGAAATACAATAGCGGTCCCACGATCGACGCAAGCACGCCCCCAAAGGTCGCGACCGCCGAAACCTTCGACAGCCGGTCATACCGGGCGGTCTCTTGCTCGAACTGGTCGATCAGCTTTTCGTATTTTTCATCTAGCTTGGCCTTTTCTTCTTCCGTGGAAAGCGCCGCTGAAATCTCCATTTACTCTGTGTCCGTCAAACTCGCTAATTAAGTTTGTTTCAGGCGAGATTTCCATGTTATTTTCAGCTAGAGTTTTTTTCGTTGATATGTTTTATGACAGAAATGCGGTTATTTGGTAATTACTGTACACTGTCATTCCAGATACTGCAGCAAAACATCTCGCAAATTACAAACTTTTAACGGTTTGATTGCAAGTGCTTGCGCGCCTCAAGATTGCTGTGATATAATTTTTCTATTTTATGATAATACAAAATTGTACAATTTATCGTGTGAATATTAATATTTCCTGAAATTTTTTTAACTCTCGTGGAAGAGGCCTTTAACAAGAGCAGCAGCAACAATGACTCAAAGCAAAGGACACTGAAATTCTCTGCGCAGAGGCTAGACAACATGACGCCCGAGCTCATGGCAAAATCGGCGTGGGTGAGCACCGGCATGGCGTTGATATTCTCGCTCCCACCCCTTGGTCTGTTTATTGGCCTTTATGGAATGGAAATGCACATCGGCGTCGCGGCAGGCGTAGGCTTTGGAGTCCACTTCACTACCCTTGCATTCTCTAGGAGAATAGCTGCTGGATTGTCCAAGCTGTTCGACTGAGCTGTAACGCTAGAATTTTTGACATACCCGGTTTACTTGCCGTATGAAATCTTTTCAATGATTACAATTGAGCAAGATATTCGAGATTCACAGATACCGCGGCGACGAATTCCAGTACGTAGTAGCAAGGACCAACAAACATTCAGAAGATTATGTTAAAGCAGATGTTGAGAAGATGAACGCGCTATTGTCGCCTGAGATGAAGGCGGAGGGCATCAGGTACGTGTTTGCGCTTGGAACAGTAGACGGCATGAATAAAAAGACAGGTGAAAGGACGAGAAAGAAGGAGAAGCAGCAGCAACAACAGCAGCAGAAAGAGCAGGTTGGCGCGTTGGTACAATTGTCGCCTGCTGCGACCTAAAATTTTCGAGGGTATATCTGTCTGCTAACATATCACTTGCAAAAATTGCTTTTAATCGATTGACAGGCAAGATGCTCCCTTTAGCAATCAGGAAAAAGAGTCATTGAAGAAATTACCATTTGGGATTTGTTATCCAAGAATTACGAGCATTGTTCCACCGGATATACATCCAAAACATCATCGTGCTAATTCATACGAAAGTCTTGTTGTACTAAATCAAATCCTGCAACCAACAATAACCTAATGATTTTTATAAAGCGCCGAAGGCATTGAGACCGCGCATATACATATGGCTAACAAGGTCAGCATTCCAAGCAAGATCTTTGGCACTGTCCTTGCTCACAGCATGAGGGG
Organism: Nitrososphaera sp.; assembly: GCA_035547955.1. Taxonomy (GTDB): domain Archaea; phylum Thermoproteota; class Nitrososphaeria; order Nitrososphaerales; family Nitrososphaeraceae; genus Nitrososphaera. Next base: position 6,461 of record DASZTR010000120.1, read on the forward strand.
CAAGATGCTTTCAAGGACTGAGCTCCAGACCCTTGCAGAGTCTAGGGACGTCGAGGAGCTCGTTACCAGGATGAAGAACACCATCTACCTTGATGCGCTCGCCAAGCTGACCAAGCCGTACACCGCCGAAAAGGTGGAAGGCGCGCTGCGTGAGCACCTTGTAAACACTCACGCCAAGATGGTCACGCTCTCAGGTGGCGCAGGTGTGCTCAACGCGTATTTCGTCAAATATATCACCTGGAACCTAAAGATAATCCTAAAGGGCAAGGCGCTAGGCAGGACGTACGAGGAGCTTTTGCCAAAGATAAACCTGCGCGCCGAAGAGCTCGTTGGGAGGCGCGACCTCGTAGTCAAGGCGCTCGTCGCAAAGGACTTTGACGAAGCCGTGGCGTCCTTGCAGGGGAGCGAGTTTGGCGAGGACGCAAGAAAGGCGGCCGCAGTGTACAAGGAAAAAGGCGACGTGAGGGCGTTTGACACTTTTCTCGACCACGCTTTTTACAAGTCGCTTGACAAGTCCATGTTCGGCGAGTCGCCGCTGCAGGACGTGCAAAAATTGGTTTCAGTAGACATTGACTCGTACAACGTGCTTGCCGTCCTGAGGTCCAAGTACTGGGGCCTGCCGGCACAGGAGACGAGCGACCTCATCGCAACCACCACTACAAAGATGGGCAGGGACACGCTCCAAAAGATGATAAACGTTGAAAAGATCCAAGAGGCGATAGGCGAGCTGTCAAACACGGCGTACCGCGACCTGATTCCCAAGAGCGCAGAAAACGACATTGACGCGATAATGCAGCTCGAAGAAGGATTCGAGCGCATTTCCTTCAAGAGGATAGCCGCGTCGTACAGGACGGTATTTACGCTCGGCAACATGCTTGCGACTTTGAAACTGATGATGCTAGAAATACGCAACCTGGCCGCCATTGCCGCCGGTGTAGAGCAAAAGATACCCGTCGACAAGATAATGGCAAGCCTGGCCAAGACGACCCTGCAATAGCAGAGCTCTTTTCGCTTTTCCATCTTTTTCAATTCTGAAACACAACTGCCGCGAGGCTCATTTCTCTTGTGCTTTTGCGAAGGATATATTCCCTCCTGCTCTTGGCTGGACAAAGCAAGAAACGACTCGTCTTGCATCCTACAGGACACTAGGTCACGACAAGATAAAGGACTACTTGATAACCAAAGGCTCAGAGGTTAAGAGTATCAACCTCGTCATCCAACCTGGAAGGAGAGAGAGAGAGAGAGAAAGAGAGTAAGAAAGCAAAGAAGCTCAACATATCAAACGAAAAAGAAAGACTGGATCAAGGTCTACTGCAAGGGATGGGTAGTAGAGAAGCAGACTTGGCTAGAGATAAACGACATTCTCAAGGTTAACGGGTTTGCATGGCTCTCAAATGGGAAGGATATATAGCTGCTGGATAAAGTTGGGTAGATTCTAAAGATAGAATTTTGAATCGTCTATTGATCACAGGGATTTCAATTGTACGGAGCACAAATGATAACTTACTTCTATTTTCTCTAATAGCTCACGAATCTTTGGAAAGTAGTATTTCCCATGCTCTGATCTTTGATGTCGCTGCAACGCATCTCTATTCTCATATTGTGCCATGACGACATAGGTTCTTGGCTGCTGTTCTGACTTGTACAAATCATAGTAATTGACTCCTTTATCATACTCTTTCGCCTTGGTTGCAAGCTCTCGAAAGAGAGATTCAAACTCGCTTTCTCTCCCTTCCTTTACAATAACATGCTTCAGGTCACCTATTATCCTGTCCGGTGGCAGCAAGTCGCCTTTATCTTGCTGCTTCTTGACATCTTCTGCTA
>DASZTR010000121.1:0-5299 GCA_035547955.1 Nitrososphaera sp.
CGTTTATTGAAACAGGATCTGCAAGCGACATGATGTCCTTGTCTCCGCAAACAATCCCAATAGGCATGCCGCCTCCGCATATCTTGCCGAGTGTGAACAGGTCCGGTTCCAGCCCGTAGGCGCCCTGCGCGCCGTGCAGCGAAAGCCTGAATCCCGTCACTATCTCGTCTAGTATGAAAAGGGCGCCGTTTTTCTTGCAGAATTCCTGCAACCCTTCAAGGTAGCCTTTTGCCGGCGGTATGCAGCCGGCGCCCCCAAGCACCGGCTCTATTATGACGCATGCAAGGTCGTCCCTTACAGTCTCTAGCACCTTGAGTGACGCTTCCAGATCGTTGAAAGGCACCGACTCGACGTACTGGCCTTCGTCCTGCACCAGTCCCGGGCCCTCCTCTGCCTCAAATGGGAAATTTACGGTCTGCATGAGGGTTGTGTTAAAGCCGTGCCAGCCGCCTATTGCCTTGGCTATGACTCGCCTCCCCGTCTTGGCCCTTGCGAGCCGGACCGCATACATCGTGGCCTCGGAGCCGGTGCTGCTAAAACGCATCATCTCTGCCCTTGGCATCAGCTTCTTGATGGCCTCTGCAAGGTCAACGGACGCTTTATTTACGACCCCGTACAGCGTACCGTTTTTAGCTTGCCTTGCGAGCGCGGAGGCGACTGGAGCCGGCGAATGGCCCAGGATAAGGGCCCAGTGGCCCATCCAATAGTCAGTGTATTTGTTGCCGTCTACGTCAAAGAGGTTCTTGCCCCTTGCCGCGTTCGCAAAAAAGGGGTACGGCTCGAAATAGCGTATGTTGTGGCTGATGCCTCCCGGGAATAGTTTTTCTGACCTTACATAAAGGCCCTTGGACTTGGCCGTCTTTGCCCTGTAGTGCCTCATGTAACTGCCATAATTGTCCATGTGGTGAACGTGATTGCGTGTGTGACAGATCACGTATAATCTTTTTGACTACTTTTTTCTGCCTGTCTTGCTACTGCGCATGGCCCCCGTGATTTGCCGACTGCAAAAAATATTATCGGGCAAAAAAAAACGTAATAGCTCTTGTGCTCCTTTTCTCATGGGTGCGACTGCTTTTGAAAACAGATCGTTTATTTGCCCGCCAGTGTCTTGAAAGCGAGACAGCTATAAAATGAACTGCTTACGGTGTCACCATACATATCAGGCCCACGAAAAGAATTCTCAAAAGACCAGTTCGATACTGCGGGTCGGCAAGTGTTTGGTGCCAGCTTGCAACTGCACACAGTATGTTGACAAGATTGAGACTATAGATGAGGATCTGCTCTAGTGCTGTTGCGGCAAGTCACGAAGAGATGGTGGGATTTCTGCCTGCTGTGGCGTGATATCGGGTACTGGCGCAAAGCCGTACTGTTGCCGAAGGTTTACCTGCTGATCATGCATCACCGAAGTAGAGAACTTGGGACCGATGTGGCCAAACCATATCCATAAAAGTATGACTATTGCAATGGAGATGCCCATTACAAGTATGCACGCGGCTACCGTCGTCATGTGATATCCTCCTTCGGATTTCTCGTGGTGAGCGCACATGGCTATCCCTAGTTCAAGGCCACTGCTTTTTAAACCTATTTTCCCATACACGCACTGTCGTCGCGGGGCAACAACAACAACAACTACAACAACTTTGGCGACAAAAATCTTTAAGGTACTATAGGCCAACTTGCTAGTGAAGGTTTTGTGGTGGACCTAGCGCGCTTTGTAGCCGACGTCACCTCCCTCGTAGACAGGATGGCCGCCGGCGAAACTGCGGAAAACATCGGCCGTCTCGACTTTGTAAGGGGCAGGCTGATAGATCTCTACCAGAGAAATCTGGTCAAGATAAACCACTCTGCGATGGAGCTGGTATGCGCCAAGCACCTCATCCGCGATGGCTACTCTATAGATGTCGAAAAGCAGCTGACGGACGTCCTAGTGTGCGACGTCTATGCGACCAAGGGGGATGGCGTCGCGATCGTAGAAATAGAGACCGGCTTTATACCGCCAGAGCATGCGCTAGACCCGCTGTCGTATTATGCCGCAAGGATTGCGAGCAAGGTTGCGCGGTACAGCAAGCACGCAAACAAGTTCATCCTTGCAACCCCTCCAGTCAGCATATTGCCGATACCAAACCTGTTCAGGCGCCCACCCCGGGACAGGACAGTAGAAGAGGTAAGGGAGGTCAAGGCGTTGTGCGACAGACACTACTCGAACCCTCCGATATCCGAGGAGGAGATCCTAAACGCGCACGTCCATATGGTGTACATCATCAATATCGACGCCGGCAGGGTTGTGGAAATGGACCTCGACTCGTACTTGGAAAAAGTGGGTGACGTCTTGGCGAAGGGAATGGCCGGTATCTAGTCACTTCCTCACTCTCTCCCTCTCCCTCTCTCTACAGTATCGTTTTTTGCCCGCGCATCGGCCTCTTGTAGCCGCGGGGTGCCCTGGCCGCCTGTCTGCTTCTTTCCTGTTCACTTGACTTTTCAATCGCGGCGTTTACCATCTTTACTATGTTCTTGTCTCTGGTATCCTTAACGTGCACGACATAAACGAGTGCGTGGTCCTTGCCCTCCGCCTTTCTCACAACGCGGCCTATCCTCTGCGCGACGCGGTTTGCGTTTGCGGCACTTGCAAGGATTATGGCGATGCCGACCTGCGGCACGTCATAACCTATCTCTAGTGTGTGCACTGACAATAAGGGATAATAGTCACTGCCCCACCTGTCAAGGATCTCCTCGCGTTCGTACCTCGGAACGCCGTTGTGTATGGTCCGGGCAGGTATGGCTGACGACTCTAGCATGTCGCGCAGCTGCTGTATCGAGTCGATGGTCTCGCTAAATATCATGATACGTTCCTGTGGGTGCTGTTTTACAATGTCCACGGCGGCATACAGCTTTTGTGTAGTAGAACTGAGGAGCTCTTTTCGTTTGCGCACCATAGCAAACCATTGCTTGGCCAAGGACGCGCGGGTTCCTCCGCGCATGAGCACCTTTGTCATCTTCGCAGGGTCGTACACCTGCAGCTTCCTTGAAATCTCTTTTATGGCGCCGCTTGCTTCATCGTAAATCTTTTGCTCCTCGTCCGTGAACCTTACCTCGACATCCTTTACGACCGGCCGCGCCAGCCGGCCGTCTGACACGGCATCCTTTATCATGTATTTCTTTACAGGCGGCGCCACTACGAGTATCGTCGAGTAACGAGGATCGCGCTCGTCAATGGTGGCAGTCAACCCGAGTATGGCCTTGCAAGGGTCTTCTACTATGACATCAAATATCCTGTCAAATTCCACTGCCGTCTCGCTTGCTAGGTGGACTTCGTCGAGCACCACCATGTCTGCCTGCCTGACCAGGTCAAAGTTGTTGATGACGCTCTGGTATGTGCTGATTGTTATCTCTTTGCTGACGTCCTTGCGCTCTCCGTAATAGGTTCCGATTGCACCTTCGTCTATGCCGTAGCTACAAAGGCGCTTCACGTTCTGGCTGATGAGTACTATCCTTGGCACGACGAACAGTATCATGTACCTCATCTTGCCCGACTGGACGGCCGCCCGTCTTGCACACTCCCACGCAATTTCTGTCTTGCCCGTGCCAGTGCTAAATATCACCGAGCCCCGGCGGCCGTTCTGCATCCAGGCTTCTGCCGCCTCTACCTGGTCTCTCTTCAGCTCAAAGGGGAACTGGAGGCTTGTTATGGCCGGCGACATGGTCTATTGTCAAAGCCTGCGCCACTAAAAACTTTAATGGTGTGGCAGGGTCAGGTAGCACATACACACACATTTGAAACCGCAGGTGTACATGATGCGCCAGGACGACCCGTTCAAGTGCACAGCTGCAAAACTGGCGAAGTTCAGGATTGCCGAGGCGGTCAGGTTCATACGCCGAGATGTAATCGTGCTAAACCCGTTTTCAGAGACTCTGCTAACGAGAAACGACGCAGATATCGCAGGAGCTGTGTGCGCCGTGGACTGCTCCTGGGAGAGGGCCGATGACGTAGCAAAGCACCAAAGAGTGTTTTCCGCCGGTATCAGCCGCAGGCTCCCTGCCATGCTTGCGGCAAACCCCACAAATTATGCAAAACTGGGTAAGCTGTCAAGCGCTGAGGCCCTTGCGGGCGCGCTGTACATCCTTGGAGACCGGCAGGTTGCCGCAGACATGATGAACAAATTCAAGTGGGGCCATACGTTTCTAGAGCTAAACGCCAACCTGCTTGAGGACTATTCAAATGCCAAAACGCACGAGCAAATGGCCATCGCAGAGCGCGAGTATTTTCCAAACTTAAAATAACGAGCAATGCCAACATGTATTCCGTGCGAGCCAGCGGGCGGGTGACTCAAAAAAAGAAAGAGAGGAAACTCCTCCCTCGCTGCAGGCACCCGAATTGGCGACAATTAGCCGGAGACGGCTGGCTACGGAACAGAAAAGGGATCCGGTCGGGAGTATGGTAGTGTACAATACTGTGATGGCGCAAGCCTGAGGTTTCCCGATACCGGAATGAAACTGCCGACCCGGGTGGAGCAAGGCCAAACAGAGCATCAAGGGTCCTGCACCTGCTCAGGTTGGCTGCTCAGCGGAATCCCGCCTAGAACAGAAGGAGGGTTACGGCTGGCACGCACATAATTTTTTATGTCCATTTTTAGGGACCATTCGATGTGCTCTAGATTGGCTCCCTCCCATGGTCTTGCTACTTGGGTCGTCGCCAAATTTTAGCGATAATGTAACATCTATGACTTGCTTTGTTAGCAAAGGCTTGCTATAATGGTGCCTTTTGCCATTCGCTTGAACAATTCTGCTCGTTTATGTTATTATGGCTGAACATGCAAGTCTACGCAGGACAACATACAAGCAATCTGTGTTGACTTCTTTGTCGTCACTTGATTGATTGACATCATATGCTGGTTCGCGGTCTCTCTCTCTCTCTCTCTCTCTGAAGTAAAGAGAATCGTGCTAAAATCAGCGCCTGCTTGCAGTCGCTGTTGAGTAAGCAAAGTGGTTGTAGGAGCTATTACGGCCAGCGTGTGTATGTGTGGGCTTGGTTTATCGACGCACATTCAATCTATCTGGCTAGCTAGTTTTACTTGTGCCCCTGATACATCTGCGCATTGTGCGTTCATCTTAAAAAATAACTTTTTTGTACCTTAACCAAATACCACATATCAAATCAATAATCTTTTTCGCCTTGACTTCGTATGTCTTGCATGACAACAGCACCTAGTGAAATTGACTGCCCTTCATGCAGCAAGCCAAACGCATACTCGCTAGGTTCGTGTCGCAGATCCGGACTGCCTCAAGAAGAGTTTGACAAGAA
>DASZTR010000122.1:0-6185 GCA_035547955.1 Nitrososphaera sp.
CTCGGCGGCACTGGCTTTGTGGCAGGGGGCGTGATGGCCATCTTCTTTGGGGACAGAATGGAGAGAAAATACCAAATCGCCATAGCCAGTGTGGTCCTGAGCATCGGGTTCCTCCTAAGAGGCGCACTCGTCGACGATTTCGGCGGCCTGGTTCTCGCCGGATTTATTGCGTTTTTCGCAAACGCATGGGTGATTACTGCGCTTTTGACGTACACTGCAGAGAACTTTCCGACCCGCGTCAGGTCGTCTGCGACTGGGATGGTGGAAGGCAGCAGCAGAGGCATCGCGGCAATCGCTCCATTGGTCTTTGTCGCGCTAGAGCCTGCGGGGTTTATGTCCCTCATGGCCACTATCTCTGTATTTTCTTTTGTGGGGGCAGCGGTGATGCTTGCGTTTGGCATCAAGACCCGGGGACGACCTTTGGAAAAACTCGCTAGCGATTCTACATAGTGCAATATAGTCTATATAGAAATCATTGATATGCAAGATCGCATATCTCACCACCATGCTGGCGTCAACAACAAAGCTTGACGTTTTAAAGATAAGCCCGATTCCAGAGCAGGTGGCACAGTTGAACGTGATTTCCTGCGACCTGTGTGGCTCGCAAAAGGCGTCCTACGATGTCTATGTCAAAGGCGCAGTGGAAGGCGTGCCTGCGCTAAAGAGATGCTGCCACAGCTGCAAGTCTCTTTTAATTATCCACCAGTAATAGCCTTTATCACCCACATACACGCCGCCGCTATGGCGGCGCTTGCCGGTATCGTTATCACCCACGCGTAGACTATTTTCTTCCCCATGCCCCACCTGACTGCCGAGAACCTCTTTGTCGCGCCGACGCCCATTATTGCGCCGGAAATGGCGTGCGTGGTGCTCACGGGTATGCCGAGCCACGCCATCGAGGTCAGGATGGCGCCACCGCCCGTCTCAGCGCAGAAACCCTGGTACGGCTTTAGGTTCGTCAGGCGAAACGCCATGGTCTTGACTATCCTCCAGCCGCCAAAGAACGTGCCGAGTGCTATGGCGCTTGCCGCACTCGCTATCACCCACAATGGCACTGCAAACTCTTTCTCGTGCAAAAGCCCGCCTGCTATCAGGAGCGCCGTTATCACGCCCATCGTCTTTTGCCCGTCGTTTGCGCCGTGCGTAAGCGAGAAGAATGCCGACGACACAATCTGCAGCCTGCCAAACACCCTGTTGACCTTGCCGGGCACCTTCTTGCGCAAAAAGAACATCATCGCAAGCGCAAATGCACCGGCGACGCCAAATCCCATCGCAGGCGACAATACCATGAACGTGAGCGTCTTTTCCACGCCGGGCGGCACTATTGCCGACAGGCCGCCGACAAAGAGTGCCGATCCTATGAGGCCGCCGATGAGCGCATGGCTGCTCGACGACGGCAGGCCAAACCACCAAGTTATGAGGTTCCACGCTATTGCGCCCAAGAGCCCCGCCACTATGACGTCTACCGTCGAGAACTCGGGCACTATGATGCCCTTGCCCACAGTCGCAGCGACTGCCGTGCCAAAGATGAACGGCCCGGAAAAGTTGGCCGCAGCCGCAATCCCCACCGCCTGGATTGGGCGGAGCACCCTCGTTCCAACCACCGTCGCAATAGAGTTTGCCGCATCGTGGAAGCCGTTTACGAAATCAAAAAAGAGCGCCGCGGCTATTGCCCCGTATACCATTAGGACTACAGCGCTCTGGTCGGCCACTCCTTTTCATCCTCAACCGTATTTCAGGCCGATGTCCTCAAACGTATCGGCAACGTCCTGGCACCTGTTGACTGCGTCTTCCAGCTGCAGGTAAATCTCCTTAAACTTGATTATCTCTATGGCATCCCTTGTCTCGAACAGCTCTGCAATCGCTAGCCTGTAGATGGTGTCGGCCTCGTGCTCGTACTTGTTGATGTTCCTGCACTGCTCCATCAGGTCTGCCGAGTTTTTGAACCCGCGCAGGCGCGTTATCAGCGTGTACACCTCCTGCGTGGCAGAGAGTAAGATCTTGGCAAGCTCTATCATGTAAGGTGTCGGCTTACTTATCTTGAAGAGCACGAACCTGTCGGCCGCGCCGTCGATGTAGTCGAGTATCTCATCCACCTCGCTTGTCAGTTTCGAGATGTCTTCCCTGTCAAGGGGCGTGACAAACGTCTTGTTCATGATGAGATATATGCCGTGGGCTATCTCGTCGCCCTTGTGCTCAATGTCCTTTATGTTGACCTTGCGCTCGCCTACGTCGTAAAAATTTGAAACCAAGTCGACTAGGGCGTTGGCGGCCTTTAACACGTTTGCCCCTTGCTGCTCCAAGGCGTCGATTATCTCCTTGTCGTTTGAGCGGATCCATGATAGAAAGCCACCGCCTGTCATTATCTGTTATTAGACTACAAGAGTATACAGTATAATACCCTATGCTACATGATCTACATATTCTCTATATTGACTTTTCAGATCGGTATCATGACGTGCTCTATGCTGGCAGGGTGCTTGTCCCTGTAGTGCCTTACGAGCTCTTTGACGGTGGCAAAGGTCATCCTGCATTCTCCGCAGCTCTCCGCCGGGCTCTTTGAAACGGAAAAGAGCGGCTTTTTGCTGACCCGCAGAGTTCTGTTGCCTGGGAGGGATATCGCCAGCATGCCGCCGTCGTCCCAGCTCCTCATGTGCTTTTCAAACTCCTCGTACGCTGAGAGGTTAAAGCACGCTACAGGATCGTTCTCAAAGTCGCACGCCCTCTTTTTGCTCATGTACTCTTCGTGGATTTTGTGAAGCCAGCCGTCGACTATCTCCGGGTGGTCAGATAGTATGTCCTGCACTATCCTCAAGGTATAGACGGCGATATTGTTTTCCAGCGCGTCGTTTGGCACTATCAGGTAGCCTTTCAGTTTCAGACCTAGAGAATCGTCTTCAAATGCGTGCGCCATAACAATATCCTAACACGCATCCAATAATTAAGTATTGCTTGACAGAATAACCAATAATATCTGGTTCTCAGTGAGATATGATAAATTTAATTTACTGATATTCTAAATTTGAAATAAATATTATATTCACTATGTACTAAAAATATATTCCCAACTGTCTGCAAAAATCAAAAACTTCCCTAGACGACTTTACTGCCTCGACTTGACGTTTGGATATCTCTCCTGTTTCGAGATGACCATAAGCTTGTCGAAATCCCGGTAAGCGCCGCAATAGCCCGAAGCCTCTTCGTCCGAGTGACAAGTCACAGAGCTGTCGTCATAAAGTCTGCAAATATGCGCGTATTTGCACGTTTCATCCGATTCCATATGATTGTGTGCATCAATTGTAAAGACGGCAGCAGATAACAAAATCGCGGTCAAGATCATGGAACGGAATGAAAAATAATCTCATTTACTCTATATTTCATGATGGGTAATGGCTGAAGGGCATAAACAGTTATGTTGTAAATAATACAAACGAATATCAAATTTCTCAATAAAAACAAAAAAAGGAAAGAGAGAAGGCAGAGGCGTGCTCAGGCTTTGTTATTCGCTTTTACATCCCAGCCTCCTGTAACTGCCCCACCAGACGAGCCGTCAGAATTCACAGGATTGTACGTGAACTCTATCTTGGCAAAACTTAGCGAGAAACTGTCGGTGGGAGCCTCTCCTGAATTGGCCGCCTGCTGGTATGAAGAGACTGTGACGTCTGTCAACTTGATTTGGAGGAACTGCTGGCCTTTCTCGCCACTTATCTCTGCTGTAAGCGTGGCCTGCTTGATGTGCTGGCCTGTTGCCGCTGCAAGCATCAGCTTCGGCGACGACTTGTCTGTGTTCTTTGTAAAGTGTATGTCAGAGAACGACACCTTACCTGCCCCTGCACCTTTGGCTGCAATTGTAGGACCTGCATTGATGGACGATGTACTCCAGCTGTAAGATCCAACATCTATCTCACCTACGTGCCTCGCGTTTGTCGATTCACCTTCAATGCCATCTATCTTTAAAAAGTAATCGACGCTGGCTGCATTGGCAGAAGGGATGATGCTTTCAAGCAGCATATCGCTGGCCGGTTGCTTTTGCTCCATTGCAAAAGAAAACGATGATGAAGATGCCATTGCGGCATACGCTGCAAGGGCCATCGCAACCGCCATCGACGCTATTATTTTCTGCTTCCTGCCTAGTTTTGGCATGGCGCTAAACGAGAGCGTAGGAATATACCTTTTTTGTAACTTCTTTCTATAGTGATATCCTAGAAATGCCTCTATCTTTATAGGGAATGATTCTGCGTCGAAAAATGCCGCCTGCTCAGATATATTCCGTTATCCTAGATGACAGTTTTCGCGGTTTGCGCTCCATCTTTTTATGACCTTCTGCTGCAATTCGGTCAGTTCACCATCCTTCTCCATCGCAAGAAACTGGAGCGCATTGCGCGGCGCGGCTGCACCGTAGTGGTTGTTGAAATATGCATACGTCACCGGTACCTGCGCCTTTATTTCTTCCAGCTTGCCTACCCATGTTTGCAGCTCTTCTTCCGCATACGAATAATCGTACCAGACCGGTTTGCCTCTACCGTGCCACCTTACATACGAATGTGTAGTCGACGTTATGACGACTTTGGACAAGAACTCGATGGGAGATTCGGTTATAGTATTTGCTATGTTGTACCTCTTTAGCAGGTCCCATGTCTCTTTTTTGTCCCATGACTCGTGGCGTAGCTCTACTGCAAAATGCATATCGCGCGAGGGTAGCAGCTCAATAAAAGATTCCAGCTTGCCTATGCCATCATCGTCGTATGAAAAGCTGGGCGCTAGCTGTACGAGCAGGCATCCGAGCTTGCCTGCGCTCTCCAGAGGCTTGATAATGTCTAGAAATTTTGTTAAATCGTCTACTGCATTCACAAGGCGCTTATCGTGGGTTATCGTCTTTGGGAGTTTCAGTGAGAATTTGAACGAAGGGCCCGTCGCCTTTTCCCATCCTTTCACCATCGCCTTGGTGGGCATTCTGTAGAAAGAAGAGTCCACTTCGACTGTGTTAAACACCTTGGCATAGAACGGGAGCTTGGCGACTTTGTTGTTCGGGTAAAAGAGGCCCACCCATTCTTGGTAGCTCCATCCGCAGGTGCCAAGGAGCAAAGACAATATGTCCTTTCTTATGGTATCGGGATATTATTTATTATCTATCTATTTGTCTGCCTGCATGCCTGCCGCTATTGTTGCTGCCTTGGCTTTTTGAGGAACATCTTGGCTATTTCAGGCAGCGCAAATGCATAGTGTATGTGGTTGCAGTCTTTAGATTCGCATAATCCGCAGTAAAGCATCCTGTCTTTGAGGTAGACCTCTGCAGTCTTGCCTGCCTTTGCGTCGCGGATGAAAAGTATGTTGTCCTGGTACCCGATCTTTGAGAGGTAGGGTGCATAACTCTGCAAGAACCTGTCGCGCTCTATGGCGTCGACGAGCACTGAGTTGATGTATTCCTTGGTGTTCCAATGCATCTTTTCAGCAGTGGACTTCATGAAGTCGTACGTCTGCTTGAAGATCTCTACCGTTATCACTTCCTTGCCTCCTCGCTTGACCATATGGATATACATTAACATGTTGCGACATGCAGGCTTAAATAACTTTTGTATATGACAACGTGATATAACATGTACAAACATCTCTCTTCAATACCAAGATGCGACTTCCCTTTGGTATTGTCGTCTGAGAGAGAGGATGGCCCTCGCAATATTGGAGCGATAATCACTTACGCACTGTATATACAAAAAATAACATATCTTAATTTTCAGAGATTCATGGGCGCACAAACTTACTTCTTTTTGTGATTTCTCTGTACAAGAAAATAAGTTGAAAATCATGGATCAAAATGGTTCTGATTCATGTAATAATGAATCTACAATCTAGGTAGGTAAGAAGGACTAGGATTGTGAAAAGACATCAAATTCAGAGTTATGCTAACCACTCAAAATACGAGAAGGATTGAACAGCAATGCGAACTTGATTTTTGCTATTTGTTGTAGACCAATTGCAGACTACAATATTGGTTGACTGCTTTGTTTATGCTAAACTTGGGTAAAAACCTAGTAGCAAATTTGCCTGAAAAGAAACTGCAGAACTGCGGGCACAAATTAAGGAAGGAAGATTCTTTTTATTTGGCTTCTCTTCTGCTGGCGCGCCAATAAATATTTCAACGGAAATTGTTCAAATTGCCCTTATGGGATTCAACTTTGGCATCT